>NZ_NUHI01000006.1:0-180929 GCF_002575105.1 Bacillus sp. AFS053548
TCGTTGTATCCGAATTTACGCTCTTGGAGTGTTATACCAAACGAAAGTAGCCTAACTAGGCAAAATCGGACACGTAGAAAAGGGAAATAAACGAAATCTATAAAAATAATAGTTTTTTATTGATTTTTATAAGTTTTTGGCAACGGCTAATTAACTATTATCTGTCACAAAAGAGCATAAAAAGACAGGACGCAATAATTTTAACTTGTTAGGATGTAAATAAGGGAGGAGTCATATGGCTTGGGTTGAATCTTTACAAAAGGCAATTGATTATATTGAAGACAATTTATTAAACGAGTTAACGATTGAAGAAATTTCTAAACAAGCTAATTCATCTGTTTTTCATTTTCAGCGAACATTTTCAATTTTAACTGATATTAATATAGCTGAATATATAAGACGAAGAAGATTGACACTAGCGGCCAATGAATTAACAACTACTGATCATAAAATAATTGACATTGCCTTGAAATATAGGTATGACTCTCCTGAGGCTTTTGCAAAAGCGTTTAGAAGACAGCATGGTGTAACCCCAAGTGAAGCAAGAAAGTTTATTGGAAATCTAAAATCATATAACCGCCTCGTTATTCAGGTGAGTTTGAAGGGAGCAGAACCAATGCAATTTAATATTGTTGAAAAAAGTGCTTTTCAAGTAGTTGGAGTGAAAAAAGAGTTTTCTTATTTGAATGATCAACAACAACAACTGATTCCTAAAATGTGGGATGAGGTTAATGAAAATGGTACGAGTGATCGTTTGTACGAAATTAACAATGGTGACATTAAAGGTGTTTTAGGTGTGTGTATGATGAGCGAGGAGCAAAAATCAAAAAATCTACTAGAATATTGGGTTGCAACCGAATACGAAGGAGATGTACAAGAAGGATTTTATCATCATGAAATTCCTGCATCAAAATGGGCTGTATTTGGTGTTCACGGAGCAATGCCACACGCAATGCAATCGGCATGGAAGAAGATTTTTTCGGAATGGTTTCCTTCAAGCGGCTATTCACATGCAGGAATCCCAGAATTTGAACTTTATCCAGAAGGAAATCCATTTAGTGAAGATTATTATACTGAAATTTGGATTCCGGTAAAATAAAACCAATTTTTAAAGGTGCTTCTCAATTAAGAGAGCACCTTTTATCTTTATGTATAAATTTATCCTCTTAATGCTTCTAAAACTACTTGTGCTTTGTAGCCTTCAGAGAAATCTATGATTGTAGCTTCTTCACCTTTTAAAGCCTTTACTAAATGATTAATTAATGAATCAGCTAAAGTTTGATCGGCTTCAATTTGTTGAATTGGCTCGCCGATCTTTCCTCCTTCTAAATTAGCCCAATTTATTAAAGAAAGAGTTCCTTCCGAACCGTATGCTGTAAATTTAATTTCTTCTTCACCTGCAATTTGGCTTAAGCCATCTATTAATACAGGAGTGCCATCTTCTAATTCTAAAAAGGCGATAATTCCATTTTCGGAAGCAAGAGGGTCAGCGGGATATTGCATATGTTTCGTACCTGTTTTCATATTACCAAAAATCTTTTGAATTTGTTGAATATAATGTACACCAACCTCTAATACATAACCTCCTTGTTCTTTTGTAGCAACCCATTCATTTTGTTGCCATAGTCTCGGCCAATTTGGAAAACGCATCTTTAATTCGATTCTTCTTAAGTCGCCAACATATCCGGATTTAATAAGGCTAGCAAAAGACTTACTACCAACATTGTAGTTTAATGGGAAGTTCATAGCATGAAAAATACCTTTTTCTTTTGCTTGAGTATAAAGTCCTAGAGCTTCCTCTGTTGAATTTGCCAATGGCTTTTCACAAAGTACATTAATTCCTTTTACGATTACATCAGATACTACCGAATAGTGATATTTTGGAGGTACAGTAACATAAACGAGATCAAGTTCAGCATTTTCAAGCATCTCAAGATGATTAGTAAAAGTTAAAACTGATTCTAATTGGCTACTTGTTTCTTGAACTCTTTCTTCTAATGTGTCACATATTGCTACTATTTTTGTTTCTTGGTGGTTTGAAAATAAAGGAATTAATCTTTGGCCAATTGCGCCAAGTCCAATAATACCAACTTTTATCATGAGAAAAACACCTTTCGAAATAGATTTATATTGTAATTATAGTAAGAAAAATTAAAAAATTAAAGAAATAGGTATCATGTTCTTAGCATAAGTTAATTGAGGTGCTACCAATTGCTCACAGGAAAATAATTTTTGAGTAAAAAGTTTTGTGAATTAACAAATTCAAAAAGGGGTTTTAGACACAGAAAGAGAATATAATTCATTGATAAGTAATGGAGGTGATATCTTGGAGAAGAAGCCTTTGTATTATGATGGTAGTGGGGACGGAGAAAAATTAATTAAATCAGAAGTTGTAAAAAAGCAAATGAGTATTGTTACTGAAGTTAGAAAAAATTTAACTGGTAATCCGTATGTAATCGATTGGAGTCAAGTTAATGTAGTTGGGAAATGATTTGTTATTTGTGTTTACTTGTTCTTAATTAAGAATGAACTAAAGAACGATCAACAAAATAATGAAAATATTTATCCCAGTTGATTTATAAAAATTAAAAAAGATGTCCCATAAGTTATTAATTAAATAAACTTAATGGACATCCTTTTTGATTAAAGACTATTAACAGTTTCCATCAATATCGCAGCTTAATGAAGACTGCTCAACAAGTTTTTGGTTGTTTAGAGCTTGAATAAATGCTTCTTTACTTTGAACACCTTGTAAAACTTGATCACCAATTATAAATGTTGGTACTGCATTAATAAAATTAGGGTTTTGGATCGATGAGTCATACTTTGTATTTGAAACAGCTTCTATGAATTGAGAACTGTCTAAACCAAGTTTTTCAGCGATTTCTGCCAGTACGTTTACATCACCAATTTCTTTGCCTTCTGTCCAAAAATCTGCTAAAACTGCTTGAGCATATTCAGCACCTTTTCCATTTTCTTCTGCGAATAAAAACCCTCTGTGAGCTTTTTTAGTTGAAGGATGGGGATCCATAGTTGGTAAAATCATCTCAACACCAAGTTTTTGTGCAAGTGGTTGAACTCCGAATTTCCATCCTTGTTGAATATAAGAACTATTTGGACTTAAAGGTTCAGCTCCCTCAGGTCTTAATTGGAATGGTTTCCATTCAAGCTCTACATCGCTAACTTCTTTAATAGCGTCCTCAAGTGGTTTTTTTCCTAAATAGCAAAACGGACATACATAGTCCGAATAAATTGTAACTTTCATTATGAAACCTCCTAAATCAATTAAAGAAAGTATAAACAAAACTAGAGCTAAATCTCAATTTATTAGCTTCGAAATACGAAACTTTTTTATGGAAATAACTGTTCTACAAGTAAAAAAGAAATAGAGCATGAGAGCTCTATTTCTTTAAATCATTGGTTGATTGATCATCAGGTGGTGGATTCGTTCCGATTCTAGCAGTGTTCAGATCAACAAATGCGTTTAAAAAATATTTTCTTCTTAAAAGTAAAACAGATAGTAGTAATAGGCCACAGATTGATGTGAAAATCATTCCAGTAAGTAATCCACCTATATACATGAATGTATCCATTTGTGATGTAAATAGTGACCAAACTAAAATAGAAAGGATTCCGTCTGCTAAAACAATGGCAAGCGATACTACTAAAAAAGGTAAAAATTGTCCAGTTTCTTTTGTTTTCTTTGAAGCATATCTATATCCAATTGGTACAGATAAAAAGATAATAAAACAATAGAAGAGTAATATGAAATCTCGAATTGACATAGTATCACACCTAACTTTTTTTGTTGGTACTATACTATATGCAGAATATTCATATAATTGGACAAGATTTTTTTATTTACCAATTTTTACTTTTTTCTTTTTAATTTCTGTTTTTTCAGGCTTTGTAGGAGAGAAGTTATCAAAATCCTTTTTTGTTTCTGGTACTTCGATATGTCCTGTTCTTATATTTGCTTTATATAAATCAACTTGTTCTTTAGTGTCTTTATTTAAATTCTTATCTGTTTTTGCAAGATCAACGCCATTTTCTTTTATGCCCCATCTCAAAATGCGTCCACCTTGAAAGTTCCCTTTTAATTTCTTTGTGATTACTTCATCTACGCCTTTATCAATTCGTTTGATTGCTGATGTTAGGGTGACATTTTCCGGTAATCCTTGTTTATATTGATCCCGGTCAACACCAATTACCCAAACCTTTTTACCATTTTTCTTTAATTTTTTAGCTTCAGTAAATACACCTAATCCTGTTTTTCCTGCTACTTGGAAAATTATATCTACACCTTTATCATTATATAAGGTTTTTGCTAATTTACTTCCCTCTGCAGGTTTATCAAATGAATTTGCAAATTCGGTCAATACTTTTATTTTTGGATCGACGGACATAACACCTGCCTTAAATCCGTATTCAAACCTTTTTATAAATGGATCTTTTGTACCACCGATAAATCCAATCTTATGCGTTTTAGTGTTCATCGCTGCTGCAATACCAGCGAGGAATGCTGATTGCTCTTCACGATAGGTGACACTTACGACATTTGGTTTTTCAACAATCCCATCAATTATGACAAAGTCAGATTTTTTTTCTTTACTCGCAACTTCAGAAATGGCTTTTTGAAATGAATAACCTATTCCAAATGTTAAATCATATTTTTTCTTTGCATACTTCATTATTTCTTTTTTTGCAGCTTTGTCTGTTGGGGCATCAGTTTTTACATAATTTTTATTTTCCTTCCAACCATGTTTCTTTCCAGTTTCTTTAATTCCATCCCAAACTGCTTGGTTAAATCCTTTATCATGAATTTCAGTTTTACCCATAACAATTCCAATTTTAAAATCATTTTCTTTTTCTTTCTCTGATGCACTTATATTATTATTTCGATTAGCACAGCTAGTTAAAGTAAGGCTAGCAATTAGTGAGATTGTGGCGATTTGGAAAAAACGTCTTCGCATTGTTTTCCTCCATATATTATATTTAAAAAACTAAGCTCTATTGTGTAAATTTCCCAATCAATTCATAAATCATTCTTTAAAGTGTTGGCAATTTAATATACAAGTGGTACTGTAACAATTAGAAATGATTAAGATGGAGGCATTAACGTGAAGCTTGTATTTTTAGGAACGGGAGCAGGAATGCCATCAAAAGGTAGGAATGTAACAAGTATTGCATTACAGCTTTTAGAGGAAAGAGGAGCGACTTGGCTTTTCGATTGTGGTGAAGCAACACAGCACCAAATATTACATACGTCAATTCGACCACGACGAATCGAGAAAATTTTTATTACTCATTGCCATGGTGATCATATCTTTGGATTGCCTGGATTATTAAGTAGTAGAACATTTTTAGGTGGAGAAGATTTATTAACAATTTATGGACCTAAAGGGTTAAAGGATTATGTAGAGACTAGCTTTAAAATTAGTGGTACTTATTTGAAATATCCGATTCATTATGTTGAAACTTCTGAAGGTATCGTTTTTGAAGATGATCAATTTATTGTTCAAGCAGTAGAACTTGAACATGGAATTCAATCATTTGGTTATCAAATTATTGAAAAGGATTTACCTGGAGAATTAAACGTAGAGGAACTGAAGAAAATTGGTGTGAAACCAGGGCCAGTTTATAAATTCCTAAAAGAAGGGAAAACAGTAACTTTAGAGGATGGAAGAATTTTAAATGGTAAGGATTTTATTGGACCTTCAAAAAAAGGTCGACGCATTGCAATAGCAGGGGATACTCGTATAACTGATAAAAGTAATTTGCTTGCAAGAGGTATGGATGTATTAGTTCATGAATCAACCTTTGCAGACGATGAAACTGTTCATGCATATGATTATTTCCATACTACAAGTACTCAAATTGCAACTGTTGCTAAAGATGAGGGAATTAAAACACTCTATTTAACGCATATAAGTGCAAGATATCAAGGGGAAGCTTCAAAAAAATTATTAGATGAAGCATTTGAAATCTTTGATCATACATATATAGCGAATGATTTCGATGAATATGAAATCACAAGAAACGATTGATTTTTACGAATGAAATTTTCAGTTAAGATGAGTGCTTTTAAAAAGTTGAGAAGTGTACATAAAAGAATAGTTTAGAGACATGATATAAGTATTCTGTGTAAAAGGAAGGTCATGGCTTTGAAACAGTTAAAAGTTATCCTTTTATTTATTTTTAGTTTCCAATTTATTTTTTACAGTTCTATTAATGCATCAGCTGAAAGTAAAAATCGATATTACTACGAAAAGCAAGGTACTGCTATTTGGGAGGTACCTGTAAAAGAGAAAGTAATAGCAATTACATTTGATGATGGGCCGAATGATGAATATACCCCAGAAGTTTTAGATTTGTTAAAGAAGTATAATGCTAAAGCAACATTTTTTTTAGTCGGTGAGAGAGTTGCGAAATTTCCTGAAGTTGTAATGAGGGAAATAGAAGAAGGTCATGAAGTTGCAAATCATACATATACGCATGCTAGACTTCAGTATTTAACTGATGAACAAATAAGAGACCAATTACATAAAACTCATGATGCAATTATAGCTGCAACTCATGTCGAACCAGTATTATTTAGACCACCATTTGGTTACTATAGTGAGCGTTCGATCAATACCGTGCATGATCTTGGCTATTTAACTGTTATGTGGTCTTGGCATCAGGATACATTTGATTGGCAAAATCCTGGAGTATATAAAATCGTATCAAATGTATTAAAAGATACTAGAAAAGGAGATATTGTTCTTTTTCATGATCACGGAGGGGACCGTAGTCAAACTATCGAAGCACTGAAACAAATCTTACCGGCTCTTCAAAAGCAAGGCTATCAGTTTGTAACGGTATCACAATTGTTACAATTAAAAGCAGGAGTTAAACTTCCTAATTTTTAGTCAAAACCAGATCAATGGATTATCCAAATTGATCTGGTTTTTTGTTTTTTCTTGCTCTTCTACTTCTTAAGTCTGATATAAAACCATTCCTCAGGCCATTATTCCGAAATAAAAACTTGTATAAGATAAGAGTATAAGTTGAAAGGAGGCGACGAGGTCATGAAGAAGTTCTTAACTTTTATCCTCGTACTAATATTAATTGGAGTTGCTTTAGCGAATTTAGGTGGCTTGATTACTTTAGCACTTGGGTTGGTAATCACATATTTCAGTTTTAAAAAGTTTATGAAAACAGATTCGATTTTAATGAAAATCATCTGGACAATTATTGGATTAATCGGTTTATCGATTGCAATAAGTGGTCTTCCTTCTTTAATAGGTGCAGCGGCTGCAATTTTGCTTTATTACCTATATAAAGATTATCAAAATCAAAAAAAACTTAAAGATGATGAATTTAATATTTATGATGAAAATTTCAACCCTATAAAATAAGAGGAGTGTATGACTATGAAAAACTTATTTACTCGTATTAAAAATCAAATCTCAGCGGATTTACATGGCTTATTAGATGAGAAAGAACAACAAAATCCTATCTCACAATTAAACTACTTCATTAAACAATCTGAAAGTGAATTAGGAAAAGTAAGGGGATTACTTGAAAGACATTATTCATTACGTACGAAATTCCAGGTCGAACGTGAGGGAGCACTTCAAATGGTGCAAAAACGTGAAGAACAATTAAAGGTTGCAAATGAAGCTGGTGCCGAAGAGCTAATCAAACGTGCAACTGAAGATCTTGCTTTTTATAAAGAACAAGCTGAAAAGTTTGTTACCTTAATCGCTAAAACAGAAGAAGAAATTAGCTTTATGCATGAGCAAGTTAATCAAATTGAAAAAAAGTTAAAAGAGCTTCATACGAAAAAATATGACTTAATGTCTCGTCAAAACATGGCTCACGCTACAAAAAAAATAAATGAAACTCACCATTTACTTAATAGTAAAATGCCATCAATTGACTTCAACTACTTTGAAAAACAAATTCGTGATTTAGAGCTAAGAGTTCGTTCAGAATTTGATCTTCAATCATTTGATTACAAAATTGACCTATTAAAAAAAGAACTGACAAATAAAGTAAAGCAAGAAGCATAATCGTTTTCAAGAAGAAGAGATCACTAATCTCTTCTTTTTTTGTGGATTTAAAAAGGAACAATTTAACTAATTTCAATTTTTTCACTGGAGAAGAAGATGAGGGAGGTGGATCTCCACTACAGGGGGTTATGGGTAAGTAATTCTCAAGAAAAAGCAATTAAAGTACCTCATGACCTGTTATGAGGAAGTAAATGAAAAGAAAAGGCAATTCAAAGTACCTCATGAACCTGTTATGAGGAAGTAAATTAGAAGAAAAGGTAATATAAGTACCACATGAACCCGTTATGAGGAAGTAAACGAAAAGAAAAGGCAATTAAAGTACCTCATGAACCAGTTAAAAATGACAAGAAAAAGCATTTTAAGTTCCTCCTGAAGCCAATTTTTTGTCTTTTTTTTGATTATCTTGGAATAAATTTCTCTTTTAAAAATATAGATATGATGTTGACTTTAAATAGTATTGTAAAATTATTTGAAAATTTTGAATTAGTTTATGAAACAAAAAAGGTACATCTTGAGAAAGGGCGAATTAAGTTATGAAAGGCTTCGAGATCGTTTTAAAAGACATTGTTATTTATTAAAGTAAGATCCGTAAGGTTCCCACATAATTAAACATCAAAAGATCCTATATTGAGGAGCGTATAAGGAGGTTTTTAGAGTTACAATCTTTGGGAAGAGGGACTTGAAACGAATCTATTTATGTTAACAGTGCTTTTAATCAAATCATACGACTTGATGTAGTTTTTATTTTTTGAATATGTGTTTTTTAAAAGAGAAAAATTAAGAATGATTAGTAAAATAAATTTTGAAAGTAGGGTTATTATTGAGAATTAAAGGTAATATCGTAAAAAAACATGATGTAGTTCATTGTATGGTTTCAACTGAGGCACAGTTTGCATGGGATCTTTTAAAGAAAACAAAATATCGATGTATTCCAGTTTTAAGTGAAAATGATAGAGAGTATGTTGGAAATCTTTATCGTGTTGATTTAGCTGAGTATTTAGTAGATAACGATTCTTTGCAAGGCAAGACAGTAAATGATTTTGTGCGCAAAGAATGTCCACCAATTCAGGAGGATTCACCATTTTTTAAAGTATTCTTTACGATTAAACGTTTTCCATATTTAGCAGTAGTAAATGATCTAAATGAATTTGTAGGAATTTTAACGCATAAAACAGTTTTTGAATTATTAGAAGAAGCATGGGGACTGAAGGACGGCGGTTATTCATTAACTGTTAGTACGATGGAACATGAAGGAGCGTTAGCAAGATTAGCTAAGCTTGTAAATAAATATTCTAATTTGAAGAGCTGTATTACACTAGATAGTGATTCTGTTTATCGAAGAATTTTAATAACGCTACCACCAACTATTAGTGAAGACGATTATATTAAGTTGAAAAAAGATATTATTAAAAAAGAGTTTCATATTATGCATGAAGAAGTTTCAACAAGTCATGCTGCTCAAAAATAATTAAAAAGAAGAGCAAGGGGAGCATTATACAGTCCCTTGCTCTTTTATTTAGTAAGCTTTTTTTAAATTTAATTTTTAAATTTTGATGCCAGTTTGATCGGCTTGAACTTAGTTAAACCCTTAATTTAGCTTTTTATGTACTTCATGATTTGATTCTATATTTTTCTTTAATGAATCGAATTTTAATAGTAGGAGAGTTGATACTTTTTGAGGGTAGTTAAGTGGTTTTCCCTTTGCTTCTACCATTGAATTGCCAACAACATAACTGATTGTTAGAAAGCCAACAATTAAAACTAGTGTAACGATTAAAGCAATTGTGATGAGAATACGCTTAATACTTGCTCGTAATACTCTACTGTTTGTTATTTTCATCAGAAAACTCTCCCCCTTAGGACAACGCAGTTACCTGTATCATTTTATTACCTAAAGAAGAGAGTCATGACAAGCTGATTAAATTTTATTAATTTTTTCATATTCCTCTTGGATCTCACGTGATCGAACAGTTGCTTCAATAAAGCAATTTAAAAATGAATTAGCAACTTCACGGTCTTCAAGAACAGATATTCCAGCTTGAGTAGTGCCATTTGGGCTTGTAACTTTCTTCCTCAATGTCAATGGAGATTTATTCGTTTCTTGAAGCATTGAAATTGAACCCATTAAAGTTTGCTGAATAAATGGCTTGGCAATATCACGATGGATCCCTAATGCCATTGCAGCTCGTTCAAATTGTTCGATAACATAATATATATAGGCTGGACCACTACCAAATAATCCAGTCATTGCATGTAATTCGTCTTCTTCAACTTTAGCGACAATTCCGACACGCTCAAATAACCTTTTTGCTGTTTGCACTTTTTCAAAAGGAACTTCATCTGGATAAGCTAGTGCTGTAGCAGATTTTCTAACGAGTGAAGAAGTAGTTGGCATTGCACGAACAATATTCAGATTTTCATTTCCTAGTAACTGTTTAATTGTACTGATTGTAACACCTGCTACTAAGGAAATAATTAATTGTTTTTCATTGAAAAAACTTTTAATTTGATCAAGAGCGATTGTAATATCTTTAGGTTTCATCGCTAAAAAAACTACACTTGAACCAGAGATTGCTAGCTGACGGTTAGTAGTAGCTAATACACCATATTTTGTATGTAAACTATCTAAACGCTCTAAATCCTCCCTATTTGTGATTGCAATTTGATCACTCTCAATATACCCGCTATCAATTAATCCTGCAATTAATGCTTCTGCGATACTACCTGCACCAATAAACGCAACTTTTCCTAGAAACATTACATTCACCTCACCTCTATTGTAATAGATATTTATATTAGAGAAATTAATGCTATATTCCTTGTTGACATATTACTTTTATATAATTTTTCAAAAATATTTTTAAATAATTTTTAGTTGAAGGAAAAATTTTAAGCAGAAAAGAAGTAATTGGGAAATTTTTTTTAGTTTTGGAACGATTAATACCTTTTTTTGATCCCCGTGTTTTCTGTACACTCTAGATTCTATCTTTATATTAATGTAAAATTCTAATCATCTTTGTTTGTATTTTTTAAAATGTATATTAGAATTAACTGTAAGAAGATTCAGATAAGGAGGAATTTACATGATCCCTGAAGATAAGATTCACCAAATTACACTCCCGGTACCTTATGCAATGAATACAGTAAATGTTTTTTTAGTTGAAGGAGATTTATTGACTTTAATTGATACAGGAACGAATACAGCGGATACATTGGATGCACTTAAAAGTGAATTAGATAAAATAGGATATAAATTAGAAGATATTGAACAAGTCATTTTAACTCATCATCATCCAGACCATGCAGGATTATTAGAAG
Source organism: Bacillus sp. AFS053548 (assembly GCF_002575105.1). Lineage (NCBI taxonomy): Bacteria > Bacillati > Bacillota > Bacilli > Caryophanales > Bacillaceae > Bacillus > Bacillus sp. AFS053548. Next base: position 11,376 of record NZ_NUHI01000006.1, read on the forward strand.
AGTTCAATGAAGATGTGAAGATTTTAGGCCATGAACGAAATATTCCGTATTTAACTCAGGAACAATCATTCCTAAATTACTATAATGAGTACTTTATTGAAAATGCACTATTATACGGTGTACCACAAGAATATGTACAAAGAATGCCACGGACAACAGAGAAAATGCCATATACTAGTATTCGTTCTTTAACTAATACGATAGATGAAGGCGATCGAATTGATAGTATTTTTGGATTGAAAGTATTGTACACACCTGGTCATGCAACTTCTCATATTTCTTTAATTAGTGAGGATGATGGCATTGCATTCGGAGGAGATTTATTATTAGATAAGGTTTCGTCAAACCCAATTATTGAGCCTCCATTAAATGGTGAAACCGAACGTGTAAAACCATTATTACAATACAATCACTCTTTACAAAGAATAGCGGAACTTCCGATTACAAAATTATATACTGGACATGGTGAACCAGTTACAGATATTAAAGGTTTAGTAAAAAGTAGATTAGAAAAGCAAAAAGCTAGAGCTGAAAAAGTATATGAAATGATTAAAAAACAACCGTTAACTGCATATGAAGTTTGCCAAATGTTATTTCCAAAGGTTTATCAAAAACAACTTTCACTTACTTTGTCTGAAACAATTGGTCAATTAGACTACCTGGAAAACTTAGGTTTTATTAGTTTAAATGAACGAAATGATGGTATACTTGAGTATAAAACGAATGAGCATTCAGTCAGTCAATAATAGAGGTGGGAATTTTTGAGGTTAAGTAACCAAACGGTAGTAATAACAGGTGCTTCGAGTGGTCTTGGGAAGGATTTAGCTTTAACTGCAGCAAAACAAGGCGCTAATATCGTCTTAATTGCTAGAAGAGAAACAGAGCTAAAAAACTTAAAGGCAAAAATACAAGAAGATTTTCCGGTTAAATGTCATTATTTTGTTGTAGATGTGACAGATGAAAATGCAGTATACGATGCATTTCATCAAATAGAAGAGCAATTTGATGGAATCGATGTTTTAATAAATAATGCAGGGTATGGTCTATTTCAAACGGTTGAACATATGTCACTTCAAGATATGAAGCAAATGTTTGATGTCAATGTATTTGGGGTCATGATTTGTTCAAAGCTTGCCCTTACGTCTATGAAGCTGAAAGGGAAGGGACATATTATTAATATCGCTTCTTTAGCTGGTAAGATTGCAACTTCGAAGGCTGCAGCATATGCAGGTTCTAAGCATGCAGTGCTAGGATTCAGCAATGCTTTAAGACAAGAAGTTGAAAAAGACGGTATCTATATTACGAATATAAATCCAGGTCCAATGGATACACCATTTTTTGATATTGCAGATGAGTCAGGATCATATGCTAAGTCTGTCCGTAAAATGATGCTAGACCCAGAAAAAGTTGCTTCGAAAGTTATTTCCTTAATTGGAAAAAATGTTCATGAAATTGATCTACCTTCATGGATGGGATTTGGAGCAAAAGTTTATTCAGTATTCCCTAAGGTAAGTTATTACTTAATGATGAAATTCGGAAATAAAAAATAACAGAAACTGATCATAAAGACAGCCTAGATGATGATAGAAAAAAGAGCTAAGAGAGGAATCTTCTCGAAGCTCTTTTTTTATTTAATGGCTGTGTTTAAGAGTATTGTTGATTTTCTTGTTTAACTAATTGGCAGTCAATCCCGACAACTTGAGCATTTTGTGATCTAGCCACTACGGCAGCAACGTATAATACCTGGACCATCGCTGGTACAGATTGGGACATAACAACCTCTAAAGCATTTTCCTGTTTACTTGTTTACCCCATAATTCACTAAACTTTTTACTGAATGCCAATACCAATATCTAGTACATTTTTCTTCTATTTTTTTATGGCATCCATCCTTTTACAACCTTCGCAATTTTTTCTTTTAAAAGTTGTTTGCTCAATAATTCCTCTTCGTTATCAAGTGCACATTTAAATTCATACACATGTTATTTAAAATTTCTAAGCTCTTACCTACTTTTTCCTTTTGTGAAATATTTGCTGGCTCCATAACAGTTACTAATCCATATTTTGCTTCGTAATCGCTTTTTAACTTCATTTCGCATTTCACTCTAAAAAATCTACAAAATATTTTAAAAAATTAATAGAATTTTTTAGGTAATAGTTTGAATTTTTACGGAAAAGGCCGAAATATGGGGGAATTCAGATAGGACGCAGCTTACAACGAAGGCTACACTGTATGGGGCGATACTTCTTATATCAAGTCAAGTATGCTGATCACATACATGACAGTGCAAAACTATACGAAGGTAAACGAAAACAGTCCAGCAAAAATCATCGCGTTCGCTGATAATAAAATCCACTGGAAATTCTACATCAAGGACGCAAACGGAAATGTTGTGTTTACGAAGGAATATCCGCTTGAAGATGAAATCCGTTTCTCATGGGCTCCAAGGACCGGAAGTACCAAATGGAACTTACACGCTTTATGCGGACGGTGAGAATGTGGAAGGGTTTAAAGTAACATCTACTGCGACTAGCAAAATCAACGTGGTACATTAAAATATGACAGAAAAAGCAACCAAATTTGATTTGGTTGCTTTTTGTTATATTCACTTTATTCAATGCTGCTAAATGATCTCCATTTCAACCTCCCGTTGCAGTTTACTCAAGTATATTTTGATTTGTAGTTCGGTTACTTGTCTTTTAGGGAGAGAGAATAAAAGATTCCTCGCTTTTGTAATTTTAACTAGAATTACCAGACGATAAGAAAATTAAACATAATGAAACGGGAGCGTTATTGGCAAAAAAAGTTCAAATCGAATTAGGTATTCCTGTAAGTTTTAACCCTATAACTTAGATGTTATGAATAGCTTCGTTGTTCAGTTAAAGCATTATTCGCTACATAAAGAAAACTTTAGATCACATTTTTGTGGCTTTTTTCAGTTACAATCAACGTTTAAATTTAGCAGAGCCTTATACAAAGCTAGATAATTTTTTATTCATACTAAATTCTTGAGCCTCTTTATTATTTCCAATGTTTAATCCATACACCCCATTATTTTGTTCAAGGTAAACCCTATATTTTTTCATTAGTCTAACTTCTTACGCATTCAACTATATATAGAGTAATGAGATCTAAGTGAAAGATGGTGGCATAGTATGACTAAAAGGGATTATTTAATCAAACCACTTGTAGGTGATCGCTATCCAACAATTGATCGAGGAGAAACTATCTACCTATGGGACAAGCAAGGAAAGAAATATATTGATGGTTCTTCGGGTGCAGTTGCTGCAAGTATTGGTCATGGTGTTAAGGAAATAATTGATGAAATGGTAAAACAGGCCTCTAAAGTGGCATTTGTTTATAGATCACAGTTTACAAGTGAGGCGGCAGAACAATTAGCTGAAAAAATTGCTCAGTTAGCACCTGGAGATTTAAACTGGAGTTTTTTTGTTAATAGTGGTACTGAAGCAACTGAAACAGCTATGAAAATGGCGATACAACATTTTCAAGAAAGAGGAATTCATACGAAAACGAAGATTATATCAAGGAGCATGAGCTACCATGGTATCACCATCGGATCTTTATCTATGTCAGGGCATCCTTTAAGGAGGAAACGTTTTACTAGTTTACTAGAGGATTATCCAATGGTTGAAGCGCCGTATTGCAAAAGGTGCCCATTTGAACTAGAGCCTGGAAATTGTGGTTTACTTTGTGCAACTGCACTTGATCGTACAATTCAGAAATTAGGTTCTGAAAATGTAGCAGCTTTTATAGCTGAACCTATTGTTGGTGCGGCAGGAGGTGCGTTAACTCCTCCAAAAGGATATTATGAAAAAATTAAAGAAATTTGTAATAAACACGATGTGCTACTTATTGCGGACGAAGTAATGACGGGAATAGGTAGAACTGGGGAAATGTTCGGAATGAACCATTGGAATTGTGTGCCCGATTTATTAGTCCTCGGTAAGGGATTGGCGGCTGGTTATACGCCAATTGCTGTAGCAATTGCAAGTGATCGTGTAATGCAACCTATTTTAGAGGGCAGTCGACTTGTTATGAGTGGACATACGTTTAGTGCGAATCCTCTATCAGCAAGTATAGCTTTAGCGGTTTTAAACTATGTCGAAAAAAATGGCTTAGTACAAAATTCTAAAATACAAGGTGAAAAGATCAAGTTAAAACTAAGAGAATGGCAGAAAGAGTATCCTTTTCTATTCGATGTCAGGGGTGAAGGGTTACTGATTGGTATTGAAATAAATGAAGATTTGTTTGATTGTAAAAGTGTAACAAATCGTGTAATTGAAATTGCTAAAAATCATGGATTATTACTATATCCATCTGTTAGTGGTCCATATGGAAGATTTGAAAATAGTTTCTTGCTTTCTCCACCTTTAGTTATTACTGATGCGCAAGTAAATGAATTGCTAACTTTATTGAAGGAAGTATTTAATGAGCTAAATCAAGAAGCAAAGGAGAACGAATAATGGCAATCAATACTTTCGGAAAAATCATTAGTATTGAAGAAGCTTTGCTTTATTTTAAAGATGATATGGTGTTAATGTTCGGTGGGTTTGGAGGAATCGGTAACCCACCAACATTAATAAGGAGCATTTTAGAGAAAGGTGTGAAAGATCTTACTCTAATTGGAAATGATACAGGGTTTCCTGATGTTGGAATCGGACAATTAGTGACGGCTAAAAGAGTAAAAAAAATGATTACAACGCATATTGGATCAAATCCAAATGCTGGAAAGCAAATGACAGATGGTACGTTAGAAATAGAGTTCAGTCCTCAAGGTACATTTATCGAACGGATTCGAGCGGGTGGAGTTGGATTAGGCGGCGTTTTAGTAGATATTGGGATTGATAGTGTAATAGATGTTGATAAACAGAGAGTGAATGTATTTGGGAAAGAGTATTTAGTTGAAACTCCTCTCATTTCAGATGTTTCAATTGTATATGCGAAGAAAGCAGACCCCTTTGGGAATTTAGTTTTTGATAAGAGTGCTCGCAATACGAATCCTTATGTAGCAATGGCCGGAAAAATCACAATTGCGGAAGTTGATGAAATTGTTCCTTTAGGAGCATTAGAACCTGAAGAAATTATCGTACCTGGCGCTTTCGTAAACCACATCGTTCAATCGGAAGGGGTGAATTGGAAGTGGGTTTGGGAAAAATAAATCCTAGGGAAATGATGGCAAAACGAGCAGCAAAAGAAGTAAGGAACGGTATGATTGTAAATCTTGGGATTGGAATTCCTTCACTTATCCCAAATTACTTACCAGATGATTGCAAAGTAATGTTCCATGCAGAAAATGGTGTGTTAGGTTTAGGGCCTACTCCACAAAAAGGTGAAGAAGACGAGAATTTATGTAATGCTGCAGGATTACCTGTAACATTAATTCCAGGTTCCAGTTATTTTGATAGTAGTATAGCCTTTGCGATTATTCGAAAAGGTTTATTAGATTTAACTGTGCTAGGTGCTCTCGAAGTCAGTAAAAATGGCGATTTAGCAAATTGGATTGTCCCTGGTAAAAGAGTGCCAGGAATTGGTGGAGCAATGGACTTGGCTCAAAAATCAAAAAAAGTAATTGTTTTAATGAACCATACTAATAAAAATGGTGACCCTAAAATAGTCTCTGAATGTACACTTCCTCTTACATCTCCAAATTGCGTAGATTTAATCATTACTGAAATGGCCGTAATTGAAGTTAAAAAAGAAAGTGGAGAGCTTTGGTTAAATGAAGTAATGTCTCCATATTTAGTCAGTGATGTGATTGAGAAAACTGGCGCTCCACTATTTGTGAACCCAAATGTTATTGTTCATCGTTGGGAGTGATCAAAATTGGATTTGAAAGCTAAAATTAATGACTACATTCATAAAAATAAGAACAAGGCAATTGAATTACTTCAGAATCTAGTTCGTGAAAAAAGTGTTTCAGGAAATGAAGCTGCAGCACAAAAAAATGTCTCAAATTATTTACAGAATCTTGGATTAGTGATTGATCGCTTTGAGCCGTCAATTGAGGAATTAAAAAAATCATCCTATTTTATTTCAGAACGAACTTCATTTGAAAATAGTCCAAATATCGTTGCAATTTTAAAGGGAACAGGAAATGGTAGATCGATTATATTAAATGGGCATATTGATGTGGTTCCTGAAGGTGAAATAAGTAGTTGGGAGCGCCATCCGTATAGCGGTGCAATCGTAGGTAATCGCTTATATGGTAGGGGAACTACAGATATGAAGGGCGGAAATGTTGCTGCATTATTTGCGATCGAGGCAATAAAAAAATGTAATATTCCACTTAAAGGCGACATCTATTTTGAAAGTGTTATTGAGGAAGAAAGCGGAGGGGCAGGTACGCTAGCAACGATATTACGAGGATACGTTGCAGATGCTGTCCTTATTCCAGAACCAACTAAAATGAAAATATTTCCGAAACAGCAAGGCAGTGTTTGGTTTCGAATAAAAGTAAAAGGTAAAGTTGCCCACGGTGGAACGAGGTATGAAGGTGTTAGTGCAATTGAAAAAAGTATGATGGTTATTAATCATATAAATCAATTAGAAAAAGTTCGAAATACAAGATTACTAGATGATCCACTATACAAAAATGTGCCAATTCCAATCCCAATTAATATTGGAAAAATAAATGGGGGGACTTGGCCCTCCTCTGTCTCAGATTTAGTTACGCTTGAGGGAAGGCTAGGTGTTTCACCAGATGAAACAATCGAAGAAGCTAAACTTGAAATAACGAGGTGGCTTAAAACACTCTCATTAATTGATGATTGGTTTATTGAGAATCCGGTTGAGCTTGATTTTTTTGGAGCAAGATGGTTACCCGGTAGTATCGAACTTGGGCATCCATTTATGGAATCTCTGAAGAAATCCTATCAATACGTTTATAAAAATCAACCGATTATTGAAGCCTCTCCCTGGGGTACAGACGGCGGCTTATTTACACAGATAAAACAAATACCTACTATTGTGTTTGGACCAGGGGAAACGAAGGTTGCACATTATCCAAATGAATACATTGATCTAGATGAATTATTTCGTTGTGCGGAGATAATTGCTTACACATTACTAGATTGGTGTGGAGTCGATGAATAATGAAGTATTTTATCAAAACAAGTCTTAAAATATTTTCACGGAAATAATTGAGCTTTTATACTAAATATTATGTAAATAATCGACGAAACAGCAAGGATTAGATTAAAATTGATGATCTAGCTGAAATAGCAATACAATGTTGAGGGCTAACTTTAGGGTTAGTCCTTTTTTTGTTCTAATAATACTATTAAATAATCAGAAATTGATGAACGCTCATTTCTAACAAAACAGAATTGAGCTTTCTTTAGATTTAACCATATCATAATCATAGGTAATTGTTAAAAGAACTTCACTAGAGTGATAAATTTAATGGATTATTTTAACCTACCATAGGCTTCTAGATCCGTTCCAAAGATTCCAATAATATATTTTTTGAAAATTTAGAATTTACTCTTGAATAAAAGAATAAGCTTTATTATAATAAAAAAAAAGGATATCCTTCATAAATGAATGGGAGATTAAGAATGGAAGAATTAAAACAAAAAGTTCAAGATGAATTCGATAACTTTTCGAAGGGATTAAAAAAGGTTGCTAAATATTTCCTAGCAAATCCAGAAGACTTCGCAATGGACTCAGGTGTTCAAGTTGGGCAGAAGATTAATGTAAGTGAAACAACTGTTATTCGATTTTGTCATGCTCTAGGCTATAGTGGCTTTAGTCCATTACAAAGGGATATCCAGAGTCGTTTGTTGAATCGTAAAAGCAGTTTAGTTGAATATCATTCCGTGAAAAACAAGATGGACATGGATCGAGATTTTTCTAAGAAAATGATGCATAAGGACGCAGAATTAATCTTGCAAACTGCTGAAGGACTAAACGAAGAGGAATTTAATTTGGCAGTAGAACGATTAAGTCAATCTGAAAGGATCCTTGTTTCTGGCACCCGTTCTTCTCATGCTATGGCACATTGGTTTTCGTTTGCACTTGAACTAATCCGAGGGAACGTTAGGATGTTTCGACCAGATACGGATGATATTGTTTTACGCATAGGTGAAATGAATGAAAATAGTACGTTCGTGGCATTTTCTTTTCATCGGTACGCATTAGAAACAATTAATATGGCTAGAGAGGCGAAATTGCGTGGTGCGTTTGTGATTAGTTTTACCGATTCTGAGGTTGCACCGATTCGAGAGTATACTGATGTATTATTTACCGTACAGCTACCGATCAAGTCAACTTTGGATGTTAGTCCGGCAGTTTTTTCTCTTATGAATTCCTTACTTGGGGGAGTTGTAGTAAAAAATTCTGATCAGTTTATGAAGCGTACAAAGGCATATGAGAATTTTCACTTGCACCATTTCTTTGGGGAATAAAGGTTATCTTTGATGTACTTTCACGAATAAAGGTATAGAAGTTTCACCTCTTACTCTTTAAAAGAAAGTGGGTATGTAAATGGTTCAAATTAAACGATTGGAGGATATTACTGAAATAGAATCCATTCAAAAAATTGAAAAAGAAGTGTGGAATATGTCACCTATACCCATTCATCAAACGTACACAGCATCTCATAATGGCGGGTTGATTTTAGGAGCTTTTCACGAAAATCAATTAATAGGGTTTCAATATAGCTTTCCGGGGTATATGGACGGTAGATCCTATTTATGCTCCCATATGTTAGGGGTTTTACCTAGCTATCAAAAAAGTGGATTAGGTAAAAAATTGAAAGAGGCACAGAGGAAGTATGCTTTAGAAATGGGCTATTCATTAATTGTTTGGACATTTGATCCATTAGAGAGTGTTAATGCCTACTTAAACCTAAATAAGCTAAAGGGGATTGGTGCTACGTACATCGAAAATCATTATGGCGAGATGACTGACTCACTAAACAAAGGACTGCCTACTGATCGTTTTTTAGTAGAGTGGTGGATTCGTAGTGATCATGTATGTAAGGCCCCAAGTAGGGTGGACGTACAAGGGTACAAACCATTAGTAGATACAAAGCTTGATAACTTTGGCTTTCCGAGAATTAGTAGGGAATATGAAATCAATTTAACGGAAGATATTTATGTAGTTCCGATACCTGAAGACTTTCAACAAATAAAAACTAAACAGCCTGAGCTTGCAAAGGAGTGGCGGTATAAAACAAGAAAATGGTTCCAAATCTTGTGTGAAAATGACTTTGCTGCTAGTAATGTTATCCGAAATCCAGAAGGAAGAGTAAGTTATTATATTTTTGAAAAACGTGGGAATTTATCAATTTAAGCATTCAAACTCTTTTTTGGAGGAGAGATTTTTTGTGGTTAATTTTCGAAATAATGCTTTAACGGTTGATGGGCACTTTGATATTTTAATGGATGTTCAGATCCAACGGGAAAAGGGAAGAAAGAAAGTAATTGAAACAGATTATTACCCTAGATTTGTAAAGGGTGGAATTAATGTCATTATCGCATCCATATTTATAGACAGTGCATTTTTACCAGAAATGGCACTTCGTAAAGCACTAGGTCAAGTAAGTGCTCTTTATGAAGAAGTGCAAGAGTCTCCTGATAAATTAATGGTTTGTTATAACGGAGCTGACATGGATCTTGCAAAGGAACAAGGAAAGATTGGTTTCTTACTTTCTATTGAAGGGGCAGAACCAATCGGAACAGATCTTAGTTTATTACGAGTTTTTTATGAATTAGGTGTTCGTAATCTCGGACTAGTTTGGAGCAGGAGAAATGCAGTAGGAGATGGGAGTTTCTTTCAACCGGTCCCTGAAGGAAGAAAGGGGGGGATATCAAGCTTTGGTGTTAAGCTGATTAAAGAGGCAGAAAGACTAGGTATATCTATTGACGTATCCCACTTAAATGATGAAGGCTTCTGGGATGTCATTGAAATTTGTGAAACGCCAGTTATTGCGTCCCATTCCAACGCACGTTCCATTTGTTCAACAATGAGAAATTTGACGGATGAACAAATGATGGCGATTGCTTCCACAAATGGTGTAATTGGGATAAATGCTGCTAGTATGCTAGTATCTGAAGATGATTCTAAAAGTAACATTGTTCAGCTCGTTAATCACTTAGATCATATTGTGGATGTAGCAGGAATTGAACATGTTGGAATAGGGTTAGACCTTTGTAATGATTTTATGAAATACCTATCACCAGATGATTTAGCAAGTTTACCAAGAGTACCCTTTGATGTGATCGATGGACATGACCAATTACCTTTTTTTATCGAAGAACTAATGAATCGAGGGTATAAAGTAGACGAAATAACAGCGATATTAGGAGGTAATTTTAGAAGAATTTATTAACGAAGTGGATGGCTTTTACAATACCTATTCACTTTCATAGGAGGTTTTAGAATGACTTATAGTCCAATTTCGATTCGGCAAATTACGTTGAACCGATTAAACATGAAGTTAAATTCTCCATTCACCACGAGCTTTGGTACTTTTCAGGATAAAGAGTTTTATATCATTGAAGTGGAGGATGAGGAAGGGAACATTGGATTTGGAGAATCTGTAGCCTTTTCAAGTCCTTGGTACAGTGAGGAAACGGTTAAAACAAATAAACATATTATGGAAGATTTTCTCATTCCATTATTATTTAAGGCACCTATTCTTCATCCTGATGAAGTATCTGAACGTTTCCAACCCATTAGAAAAAATAATATGGCAAAGGCTGGATTAGAAGGAGCGGTTTGGGATCTTTATGCTAAACGCCAAAAATTACCGCTCTATAAAGCACTTGGTGGAAACAAAGAGCAAATCGATGTTGGAATTAGTATCGGTCTCCAGCCAACAGTAAAAGGGCTTCTTCAATTGGTGGAGTCTCATGTCGAGTCTGGTTACAAACGGATAAAATTAAAAATTAAACCGGGTTTCGATTACGATCTGTTAAAAGAAGTAAGAAGGGAATTTCCAACTATTTCAATGATGGCTGATGCAAATTCTGCTTATACTTTATCTGATATAGAGATATTAAAAAAACTCGATGAATTTAATTTAACGATGATTGAACAGCCGTTAAGTCATGATGATATTATTGACCATGCCAAATTGCAGCAACAACTAAGAACACCAATTTGTTTGGATGAAAGTATCCATTCACTGGAAGATGCTAGAAAAGCAATAGAATTAGGTAGCTGTCGAATTATTAATATCAAAATTGGGCGTGTTGGCGGACTGACTGAGGCCAAAAGGATACACGATTATTGTTTAATGAAAGGAATTCCCGTTTGGTGTGGAGGTATGCTTGAAGCAGGCATTGGACGTGCCCATAATATTGCCTTAACCTCATTAAATCAGTTTATTTTACCAGGAGATACGGCTGCATCGGCAAGTTACTGGGAGCGAGATATTATCGATCCTGAGGTAATAGTAGACCAGGGAGTTATTCATATACCACAGAAATTCGGTATCGGTTATGACATTAATCGAGAGGCGTTAGAATACTATTGCGTCGAAAAAAATGTATTTCAAGAATCGAATTACAAAGTGGAAACTTAAAATTTAGAAAAGTCAGAAAATATAATTGACTAGAAATTCTAAGTAATTATATAATAGGTTAAAAGGAAATACTTTATAATTTATAAAAATGAAGTGTTTACTTTTTTAAAGAAATACTTACAAGTTTAATCAGTTATTGATAATACAACTTGAATCTTCAACTAATCTTCTAATCTACCCCCTAAGAAATCTTACTTAAGTAAATGTAATGTTCCCACCCTTTCATTTAGAAATCTATCACCAAAAAGAGATTAATTTAAATTTTAGTATTCACACTTAAAGTTAAATAACTTTAGGTTTAATAAAATATTAAGGGAGAGTGCTGTAATGGGACACAATGTTTTGAAAAAAGTAAAAGAATTTGAAGGTTACTGTAATGAAATAGTAGAGAAGTATCAAATTCCTGGGTATTCTATTGGTCTATCAAAAAATGGTGAACTCTTCTATGAAAGCGGTTTCGGTTTCCGTGATAAAGAAAATGAGTTAGCATTATCCTCTGACACAGTACTTGGAATTGGCTCTGTAACTAAATCTTTTACTTGTGTAGCAATTCTCCAATTACAAGAGGCAGGGAAATTATCTGTTCATGATCCTATTCTTAAATATTTACCAGAGTTTAAGACAAGCAATGATGAATATACAAAACTGATGACTCTCCACCATTTTATGACACATTCAGCAGGGCTTTCTCCAATTCCTAGTCTTTATGGTGCTATGAGTAAAACGCTAGCATTAGATCCGAAATTTGATGACGGCAAAGAGGAAGAAAAGTCTCCTGAAATCCCATACATTGCTACATACGAGGAATTAATGGAATCGATCGCTAAGGGAGAATATGCATTGCTTGGTGCTCCTGGTACTGAATTTAGTTATTCTAATGACTGTTATGCTTTACTCGGAGCTGTTGTGGAAAGAGTCAGCGGTATAACTTATGAGCAGTATATGAAGGATTTTATATTAGATCCTGCTGGTATGAAGAATAGTGTCTTCCATCTTCATGAATTGGAAGGGCACGATGATATTTCTAACTTATATGCTTCTAGAAAAATAGATGATGAGACGATTGTGTTTGAGTCAAATAATCCATGGGATGCACCATCGATGCGTGCAGCTGGATTCTTAAAATCAACAGTAAACGATATGCTGAAATATGCAGAAATCTTCCGAAATGAAGGTAAAGTAGGAGATGCTCAAATTTTGACTCCTGAGAGTGTTGAAGCTATGACGACTCCTTATATCCAATGCGGATATACTGAATTTTATGGATACGGAGTAATGATTCATCCAGATTTCTATGGATATAAACTTGTTGAACATGGCGGTTCTATTAAAGGGGTATCAGCCCAACTGAATATTATCCCTGAGTTAGGTTTAACTGGTTTTTCTAATGCTAATTTAATAGGTGTTCCTTCTAAGAAACTTTTAAATAGTGCCTTTGCAGATTATTTGGAAAAACCATTAAAATCTTCACACTTAAACATGTCGGAAATTCAATTAAATGTAGATCAATTACAAGAATTTGTAGGGAAATATGTTTCAGGTGAGGGCGGTAAGGTTGAGTTTTCAATCAATGATGAAGGGAAACTTTGTGCTCAAATGGAAGGGATGGTAGACTCTCTCGTAAAACCGATTGAGGAAGATTGGTTCTTATTTGAAATGAGAGAAGATGAATATTCTATTCAATTTAAAAGAGATGAAGAAGGAAAAATTATTCGTTGTGTATTTGGATTCAGACAATTAGTAAAAACGGAATAAGGAGGCTAGTCAATTGCGTACAAAAACTGCACGTAAAATATTCCCAAGATTCGCACTATTATCAGTGAGCGTTCTTACTATTTTTGCAATGACTGCATGTAATTCTACTGACCAAGCATCGACGAATAATAAAAAAAATGCGACAACCACTTCAGCGGCACCACAAACAGGTGGAACGATTACAGTGGGGCTTTCGCAGGAACCAGATACTCTTGATATTCAAAAAACAGCAATGAGTACAGCAGATGAAATTTCAAATCGGTTAGGAAATACACTTTTAACTCTTGACCCAAAAACGAATGAAATTGCACCAGGTCTTGCAGAAAGCTACCAGGTATCAAATGATGGAAAAACGATTACGTTTAAAATTCGTCAAGGTGTTACCTTCCATGATAGTACGCCTTTAACATCAAAGTCATTTAAAGAAACATTTGATCGTATGTTAAATCCAGCAACTGGTGCGCCTTTAGTCAGCTTTTTAGCTGGTGTAAAATCGGTTTCGACTCCAGACGATCAAACACTAGTCGTTGATTTAGAACAACCATCGGCACCTTTTTTAAATAACTTAACAACTGGGTTTTTACAGCCATTATCTGTATCCTCTATCAATAAGGATGGAGCTAATTATGGAAGGAACCCTGTCGGAGTTGGTCCTTGGAAGTTTGAGAAATGGACAACGGGACAATCTGTTACATTAGATCGAAATAATGACTATAATTGGGCGCCATCCTTTTTCGCAAATAAAGGAAAGGCTTACCCAGATAAATTAGTTTATAAATTTATTACGGATCCCCAAACGATGCTTGCTGCTCTTGATAGTAGCTCGATTGATGTCCTAGTAAATGCAGCTCCAAAAGATGCTGAAAGATATCGCAAAAATAATAAGTTCCAAGTCCTCGATGCTGATCAACAAGGGCTAGGATTATTCTTAGAAATGAATCTTGATAACGAATTGTTAAAGGATAAAAATGTGAGAACAGCATTGAATATGGCTATTAACAAAGATGCCATCATTAAAGCTGCCCTTAATGGTGAAGGAACAGCGGCATATGGACCACTTTCATCCTCTATTTTTGGATATGATCCGAATGTGAAAGAATATGGCATTAAATACAATAAAGACGAAGCTATCAAACTATTAGAAAGCTCAGGCTGGAGTAAAAATAGTCAAGGTATTATGGAGAAAAACGGAAAGAAACTAGAGTTTGATCTTTCAGTTTATAGTACACAAAGTCAAGCTGCACAAATCGTTCAAGCGATGTTAAAGGATGTAGGCGTTAACATTAATATTAAGCAAATGGAAACAGCAACCCTAATCCAAAAAGCATCTAAAGGAGAATTTGATCTTTCATTCTTAAGTTATTCTTATTCTGATCCTGACATTCTTTATATGCTATTCCATTCAAGTCAAATTGGTGGATTAAATCACATTCGAGTGAAAAATCCAGAACTTGATGCTTTATTAGAAAAAGGCAGAACAACTACCAATGCTGAGGAAAGAAAGCAAATTTATGCCGACGCTCAAAAGTTGATTGTTGAAAATGCCTACTGGGTGCCAGTCTACTCTCCTAAAGTGTTTTATATTGTCAATAAGAGAGTACATGATATAAAACTTCAGTCAACAAATATACTTTTAAATGACAGTTGGGTGAGTAAGTAATGACTCAATACATTCTAAACCGGATCATTTCAGCCATCATTGTTATCTTTGGTATCTCGATCCTCTCATTTTTTCTAATACACTTGATACCTGGTGATCCAGTCAAAATAATGCTCGGTATAAATGCATCACCAGAACAAGTAGCAAAATTAACACACCATTTGGGGCTGGATAAGCCCCTTTTGGTTCAATATTTACAATACATTAATAATGTTTTTCACGGTGATTTTGGGACATCCTTGAAAACCGGTAGACCAGTATTGACTGAAATCTTGGATCGTTTCCCTGAAACAATAAAGTTAGCAGCAACTGGGATGGTATTTGCGGTCATTATTGGAATCGCGTTGGGTATTTTAGCAGCGAAATACAAGGATACGATAATCGATACATTTTGTACCGGCCTAGCAACCTTAGGTGTTTCTATTCCAAGCTTTTGGTTAGGAATCTTATTAATTTTAGTATTTTCGGTAAAATTAAGCTGGTTTCCGATAGCTGATGGAACTGGACTCAGATCACTCATTCTACCTGCTATTACTTTAGGAGTAGTCATGTCTACTATGATTAGTAGATTAACTAGAAATGGAATGGTGGAAGTTTTATCAAATGACTTTATTCGTACTGCACGCTCAAAAGGTCTAGAGGAACGTCATATCTTATTCCGCCATGCCTTTAGAAATGTGCTAATTCCAATCATTACTGTCATTGGATTGCAAATAGCAGCTCTGCTTGGTGGTACGGTAATTATCGAGCAAGTCTTTAACTGGCCAGGTTTAGGTACACTTTCCATTGGTGCGATTATGTCAAGGGATTTTCCAATGATTCAGGGTACTGTCTTATTTATGGGAGCTGTTTACGTTAGCGTTAATATTTTAGTAGACATCGTTTACAGTTTAATCGATCCACGTGTTAAATTGAATGAAAAGGGTGAAGGGTAATGGCAAAATTGAGTGAGGCATATAAACCAATTGAGGCTCCCACTCTACGTAGGAAGCCTAAACTTATTAAACTCACAAATTTTCATAAAATTCTAAGCTATAAGCGGGCCAAATACTGCTTAATTTTCTTACTATTAATTGTTTTAATTGGCATTTTTGCCCCATTCATTGCACCGTATAATCCTGAAAAGCCTTTCTATGATGCCATTTTACAAGCCCCAAATAAAGAGCACATTTTCGGAACGGATTCATTAGGAAGGGATGTATTTTCGCGGCTAGTTTATGGGGTTCGTGTTACTTTAACTGTATCCACATTAGCTTTAGGTATCACTTTAGTTGCTGGTACGTTTATAGGGTTAATTAGTGCATATATTGGAGGGCTTGTTGATAACATTTTAATGCGGATCATGGATGTTTTGTTAGCTTTACCGAGTATTGTTTTAGCTCTTGCCATTGTCGCGATATTAGGTCCAAGCCTTACAAATGCCATGATTGCTGTTGGAATCGCTTCAATACCGGGCTTTGCTAGATTAACTAGAGGTGCTGTATTGACGGTGAAATTTTCTGATTTCGTCGAAGCAAGTCGTTCGATAGGAAGCTCAAATAGTTGGATATTGAGAAGACAAATTTTACCAAATATTTTTGGGGTTCTACTTGTTTATACAACTTTATTTATCGGAGTTGCCATTTTAGATACAGCTGGACTTAGTTTCATTGGACTCGGTGCCCAACCGCCCACACCTGAATGGGGAACCATGCTCAGTGAGGGGAAGCAATATATTAATGACGCTTGGTGGTTAGCTACATTTCCTGGTTTAGCGATTACGGCAGTTGTGTTTTCAGTTAATTTTTTAGGTGATGTTTTGAGAGATGTATTTGATCCAAAAGCATCAAGGTAACGAGAAGGAGAGGGCGATTATGTCTAATGTGCTAGAAGTAAGAGGCCTTACCACGGAATTTAAAAGTAAGCAAGGTTCGCTTAAGATTATAGAGAACATTGATCTTACTGTAAAAAAAGGCGAGATACTAGGAATAGTTGGGGAATCGGGCTGTGGAAAGAGTGTGACTTCTCTTTCAATCCTTCAGCTATTAGATAAAAAGGCTAAAATTGCTAGTGGCACCGTTACATTTAACAATACTAACTTAGTTGATAAAACTGAAAAAGATATGAGGAAAATAAGAGGAAACGAAATATCTATGATTTTTCAAGATCCTATGACATCTCTTAATCCTGTTTTAACAATTGGAATCCAAATAGGCGAAGTGATTCAAAAGCATCAAAAGTTAACTGGATCAAATTTGAAAAAAAAGGTTGTACATTTATTACAATTAGTTGGAATACCACGTCCAGAAGCCATCTATCACGAATACCCACACCGTTTATCGGGAGGAATGAAGCAACGTGTCATGATTGCCATGGCCATATCTTGTAATCCATCACTTTTAATTGCTGATGAACCAACCACTGCACTTGATGTAACAATTCAAGCTCAAATATTAGCTTTACTTAAATCCCTAAAAGATGACTTACATATGTCGATTTTGCTTATTACACATGATCTTGGAGTAGTAGCAGAGATGTGTGATCGAGTAGTGGTTATGTACGCTGGACAGGTTGTGGAAACAACGGATACAAGAACACTTTTGCGTAATCCTAGGCATCCTTATACAATCGGGTTGATTCAATCCACTCCTCATCAATCTAAAGGCGAGAAACGTCTTAAATCGATTCCAGGTCAAGTTCCAACTCCTGACAACTATCCAAAAGGCTGTCGTTTTGCTGACAGATGTCCAAAAGTGTTGGGAATATGCAGAAATAGCCTTCCACCACTTATCGAAGTTGATGATCAAACATCTTGTAGATGTTGGTTGGTACAACAAAAGGAGACGTTCGTATGACAGCCCCCCTATTACAAGTGAAACAGTTAGAAAAAAAGTTTAAGACCAATAAGTCCTGGTTTAAACCTCCTCAATTTGTACGTGCAGTAAATGGGGTTAGCTTGAATCTAAATCAGGAGGAGACCCTCGGGATCGTTGGAGAATCCGGTTGTGGAAAATCAACAACTGGCAGATGCTTATTACGTCTTATTGAACCCACAAGTGGAGAAGTAATTTTTCAAGGAACAGATATCACTAAACTTAGTAAAAAAGAAATGAATAAATTTCGTAAGGACATTCAGATGGTATTTCAAGATCCAATGGCTTCCTTAAATCCGAAACTGACAGTGAGAGAAATTCTATCTGAACCTTTAATATCCAATCGTGTTCCAAGGAAAGAACATTATGATTTAATTAATGATACTCTTAGTTTAGTAGAACTCTCAGAAAGCTATTTATCAAGATACCCGCATGAACTTTCTGGTGGACAACGCCAACGTATTGGGATTGCAAGAGCGATTATCATAAGACCAAAGGTAGTAATTCTTGATGAACCCGTTTCTGCATTGGATGTTTCAGTTCAGTCTCAAATTCTTAATTTGTTACAAGACTTACAAGAAGAACTAGGTCTTTCGTATATTTTCATTTCACATGATTTAAGTGTAGTAGAACATATCGCACATCGAGTTGGTGTAATGTATCTTGGGGAAATCGTGGAAATTGCAGATAAGGAACAATTATTTAAAAAGCCTTTGCACCCATATACACAAGCGCTAATCTCTGCTATTCCAAAGACGGATCCAGACGATCATAAAGAGCGTATCATTCTTACTGGAGAGTTACCTTCCCTAGACAACCCTCCAAGTGGATGTGCTTTCCATCAACGATGTATCCATGGCATGGATTCCTGTAAAACACTTAAGCCTCAAATGAAAGAAGTAGAAGGAAGAAGAGTAGCTTGTCATTTGTATAATGAAGAGAATAAAGTATGATGGACGGATAGTGAAGCCCAGATAATTGGATTCACTTTCTTCATTTTGGAGGAGATAAAATGAGTATAAGACTAACTAGACCAGAAGATATTTATCGCTTTGAATGGCCAAGTAATCCCGTGATTTCACCTGATGGGAAACAAGTAATCTATGAAAAAACGAAAGCCCGTCAGAAAGAAAATGATTATAATACCCATTTGTTCTTAGTTGATATAGAAGGAAAAACGGATCTGCAACTAACTACTAACGGAACAAGTAACACCCATCCTATATGGTCGCCAAACGGAAACATCATTGCATATCTTTCTAATCGTAGTTTTGGTTCGCAAATTTGGCTATTATCGTTAGACTCTAAGCAGGAGAGCTGTCTAACTAAATTTAAACATGGCATTAGCTCAGTTGTTTGGTCACCAAAAAGAGATATAATTTATGGTTTAGTGCCAGTAGCACAAAACGGAGAAGTAGAAGTGTTTTATGAAAATATTACAGAAGCGGAAGCCATTGATGAAATCAGTACTCGAAATAAGCAATGGCTTGAAGGCTCGAAAAGTTTCAACAAGCTTTATTACAAAAATGATGGGATTGGACTTCAAACCCCATACACTCGCCAGCTTGTTTCAATAAATGTCAAAACCGGGGAATTCAAACAATTAACGAATAGGCCAAATCATATCTCAGATCCTACTATTTCACCAGATGGGAAATATATTGCTTTTACTTCTTCAAATGATGGAGAGAGTGGACTATATGGTAAAAGTATCTACTCTATATCTGTTCATGGTGGAGAAGAAAAATTGTTGTATTCAAAAGCAAATGCGCATTCCCCATCTTATTCACCTGATGGAAAGTGGATCGCGTATTTTTCATACCTTCATAATCAAATTCAATTACAACTTATTCCGGCTGATGGAGGAGATATAAGGTATTTAAGCAAACAATATCATGATACGCTAAGTGATATGATTTTTACTGATATGCGCTTCCTAAAAAGTCCTTTGAAACCTCAGTGGTCTAAAAATGGAAAGTACGTTTTTTGCCTCGGTACTAGGGAAGGCAGGAATGAAGTTGTCCGATTTGCTGTGGATGATTCAGATGGCAGAGGGCGTATAGTAATTGGTGGGGACAGGACTATTTTTCATTTCTCTTATTATGGTGATCAAACATTTGTTATAGCGTATTCGTCCGTTGAACACCCAGGGAAAATTGCTGTTGTTAGTATTGAGGATAATACCGGATACAATTATATAAAGAGAGAACCAACGGAAGCTTTTTCTATTCTAGAAGCACCATCTTTATCCACAAACGAAGTACGGTTAGATCACTGCAATGACGCCTACTTATCTGAGGTAAAGGTAGTCAAACCAGAAGTCTTTTCGTATTTTTCAGAGGATAATTGGCAGATTCAAGGATTTGTTCTTAAACCAGCTAATTTTGAAGAAGGAAAAAAATACCCTGTATTATTAGATATTCATGGTGGTCCCCATTCCTCGTTCGGCTATACTTATTTTCACCAAATGCAACTATTCTCTGCACAAGGATTTGCTGTGGTTTACCTTAATCCACGAGGGACTTCAGGCTTTGGTGAAAATTTTACGAATGCAGTGTGTGGCCATTATGGCGGGAAGGATATGATCGACCTTTTTAATGGATTAAACGAGGCTTTACGTCGTTTTGATTTTCTTGATAAAAACAAAGTGGCAGTCAATGGGATCAGTTATGGTGGATTTATGGTGAATTGGCTAATTACTCACACCGATCAATTTTTTGCTGCTGTTTCAGAAGGTTGTATTTCAAATTGGATATCGATGTATGGTACTAGTGATATTGCGCCGGAATTTATGGATGTAGAATTTAAAGGGAAAACGGATGTAGTATCACTTTGGAAACGCTCTCCACTTGCTTATGTGGAAAATGTGAATACACCACTTTTGCTTCTTCATAATGAGAGCGATTTAAGGTGTCCTATTGAACAAGCTGAGCAGTTTTATTCACACATTAAACGCAAGGGAGGAGAGGTACAATTTGCTCGGATACCGAACTCTAGCCACGCACTTCTTCAAATTGGGAAACCTACGCTGCGAATTGAAAGGTTAGAAGCCATTCTAGATTTTGTAACAGCACAGTTACAAGAATCATTTGCAAAAGGGAGTTTGGCAATTTATGAATGAGATTAATTCATGGGTTTCTCAGCATGATGAGTCGATAAAGTCCACTTATCAATACCTTCATAAACATGCTGAAATTAGTTGGAAAGAATTTGAGACAACTAGATTCTTATGTGAACAATTAGAAAAATTGAATATACCCTACGAAACGTTTGAGGACATAACAGGTGTCGTTGGATACTGGGGGAATAAAGATGAAGGACCTACAATTGGGATCAGATCAGATATGGATGCTTTGTGGCAGCTAGTGGATGGAGAATGGAAAGCGAATCATTCTTGTGGTCATGACGCTCATATGACTATGGTCCTGTATGCCATAACTTGTTTGAAGGAAATTGGATATGAACCTAAAGGATTAATAAAAATAATCTTTCAACCAGCAGAGGAAACTGGGAAAGGTGCAAAAGCAATGATTGAAAAAGGGGTTCTAAATGACGTGAAACTTTTACTTGGTCTTCATGTGCGTCCTGTTCAAGAATTGAAATTTGGAGAAGCGGCACCTGCTATCTATCATGGGGCTACTACTTTATTAAAAGGGACTATTAAAGGCCTACAGGCTCATGGCGCTAGACCCAATCTCGGCATAAATGTTGTAGATTCTCTTGGAGCGATCATTCAAGCAGTCAATGCGGTAAAGGTAGATCCATCTGTTTCTGCATCTGCAAAGTTGACAATGGTTAGGGCTGGTGGAGATCATGTAAATATCATCCCAGACTTTGCTGAGTTCGGAATTGATGTACGTGCCGAACGAAATGAAATAATGAAAGAGTTAATCAAAGATATTGAACAAGCGGTTTTTGTAGCTGGAACGGCCAATCATGCGGAAGTTTCTATGGAAACCATTGCAGAAATGGTGGCTGCTGAAAAGAGTCACGTAATGGAAGAGGTTGTAAAAGAGGCAATCCTTGAAGCGATAGGTGAAGATTGCTTGGCTCCAGCGGTTATTACTCCTGGAGGAGAAGACTTTCATTTTTACAAAACTAACTTCCCTCATTTACAAACAACAATGATCGGTTTAGGAACAGATTTGAAGCCAGGCTTGCATCACCCGAATATGAGTTTTAATCTTGATTCACTATCAAACGGTGTTAAAATCTTAAGTACTGCTATGATCAAGATGTTGGCGTTATAACAATAAATGGTAGAGGACTCGGTTATTTACGAGTCTTTTTTATTTTGTAAGAGAATTTATAATACAAGGGAATGATAATGGAACACTAAATAGTAAAAAGATAAAGGGAGGACTTTTATGCGAAAAATAACTTTATTTTTTCTATGTCTATTTTTGTGGATACAGTTGCCAGAAAAAACACATGCTGCAGACAAAATTCCAATTTTAATTTATCATTCCATTGATGAGTTTACTGGTCATGGAGTAAGAGACTTGTTTGTCTCGCCAGAGAATTTTGAAAAGCAAATGATCTATTTACGTGATCATGGATTTACGCTTTTAACTTTTGAACAATGGGGAGACCGTAATAACGTAAAGAAACCTGTATTTATTACAATTGATGACGGTTATAAAAATAACTTAAATGTGTTAAAAATCTTTCAAAAATTGAAATCGGATACGTTTACACCAAGAGCAACTATATTTGCGATATCCGACTATATTGGATGGCCGGATCGTCTTTCTAGCACGGATTTAAAAAAGATGTCTGATTCAGGGGTGTTTTCAATCCAATCGCACACTGCAACCCATCCAGATTTAAGGAAGATAGATGATTATAATCATGAGTTGAAAGATTCCAAAGATAAGATCCAATCAATCACTGGAAAAGCTGTGATAGCCCTCTCTTATCCTTATGGTTATCATAATGATAAAGTAATTGAGGAAACAAAAAAATACTATAAATTTGCAGTAGCGACAGATCCAAAATATTTTCTAGAAAAGGGTACAAAGAATGAAGACTATCTTTTACCTAGAATCTATATTAAGTATGACACTACGATGGCTGAATTTGCTAAGATTGTAGAAGGACAGGCTAAGGTAATTGTAAATTTTAGAGAATCTGAGACTATTTATTACGATTGAAATAGGGTTACTCATAAGTCTTTGTAAGTTAGACTCTATGAGTTAACCTTTTTTTTGTTAATCAGCTTAAAGATATTTGCTTAGTTAAATGATTATTTTTTCATCAATCATGGGGAAAATTACCTTTTTTTAACTTTGTCGATAAATAGGAGGTTTGTGAATAGTTTGTCTCATGGTATGATATAGTAAGTGATAGATTAATGAGATAGAAAAGGTGATTAAATGAGAGCAAATCCATCACAAAGACCATCACCTAAAATGAGGTCAGTATGGAGAATTACATCACTACTTATCAGTATCTCTTTAGTTGCTTTACCAATTATCTATTATTTTCTTATGAGATATTTTTCACTTCCCTTCTTTATTTTAATGATTATTATAGGTGTCGTTATAGCGTTAATTATTTTTTTAACTTTATTTTTACCTACACTTAAATTGAAATATACCGCATATGAGATTTATGAAAATGAGTTAGAAATTCAAAAAGGAATATTTGTTATTAAACGAATTGTCATTCCTATGGTCAGAGTTCAACACGTTACGACAGAAGTAGGACCAATACTGCGTCGATACGGTTTATCTACAGTGAATATTTCCACGGCTGCCACCACACATGAAATTGAAGGCTTAGAACACCATGTCGCTGAAAGGCTTAGAGATAAAATTATCTACTTAGCAAGGATAAGTGATGAAGATGTATGAGCCAAAAAGACAACATCCAGCTTATATACTTACCGTATTTTTAGAGCAAATTAAAAACGTACTAATACCACTTATTATACTTTTAGTTTCAGGTGGTAAAGGCTCAATGTTTCAATATTTGTTTGCTGCTGTTCTGATTGTTTTTCCAGTTGCTTCAGCAATCATAAAATGGTATCGATTTACCTACTATATAACTGAAGATGAATTTAGAATTCGTTCGGGATTATTTGTAATCGAAAATACATTTATTCAAAAAGAACGTATTCAGTCTTTTTCAATTAATGCTGGATTTATTCAACAGCTTTTTAATGTGGTGAGCGTACGAATTGAAACAGCTGGTGGAAAAAAAGCTGAAGGCATATTAAATGCAATTCCTAAGGAAGTGGCACTTTCATTAAAAAATGAAGTATTAAATTCTAAAAAGAAAAAAGTAGGTTTGGGTGTAGCTGAGGAAAATAGTGTACAAGCAGTGCCATTAGTAGATATAAGTTTAACAATTGAAACGAGAAAACTTTTTTTAGCTGGAATCACTTCCTTTGAAGTTGGACTAGCTTTTGCCGTTTTAGCATCATTATTTTCACAAATCGAGGATTTACTTCCACATAGTATTTATGTGGCAATATATAATCAAATACAAACATTCACTTACATGATGTTTTTTATTGTATTTTTAGGTAGTTTATTACTTTCTCTAATTTTTTCAACCATTCGATACATATTGAAATTTGCTAACTTTACTGTCCAAAGAATAGATGATCGAATTATTATTACAAGAGGGTTATTCGAAAAAAATGAATTTACGGTTTCATTAAAACGAATTCAAGGAGTCGTTATAAAAGAAGGGATCATTCGTCAATTATTTGGCTATTCTACAGTTTACGTCGAAGCTGTTGGAATGGGGGATAAGCAGGAACAAGGTAGACATGTTCTACATCCATTTATTAAAACGAAGGATGTCCACTTATTCCTAAAAAATTTTATCCCTTCTATTAACTATGATGAAATATCAAACCGAGCACCAAAAAGAGCTCGAAAAACGTATTATTCAAGAATGATTATTACTTTTCTTCTAATAGCAAGTGGAATTGTATTACTTCCATTTGTTCATTTCTGGGCTTATGGCATCGTTTTAATCGGTCTATTTATTGGGGAATTAGGATTTAGAAATGCAGGCTATACATTACTAGATCGAACTGTGATTATTCAGTCTGGTTATCTCTCAAGAACAACTGCGATTTTACCAAAAGAGCGAATACAAGTATTGATCGGTGAACAAAGTTTCCTTCAAAAAAGAGTAAAACTAAAATCAATCTACATTACGATTCTTTCAAGCCAATTTGGTCGTACTTATCAGATAAGGCATTTAGATGAAAAAGACGTAAATCGAATGATTGGTTGGTTTAGTTAAAACCATATTGAACGATCACAGATCGTAAAGAGAAGACGTGTATACATTAGTGTAAGCACGTCTTTTTTTAACGCTTAAATTTATTTTTTCTATTAGGAGGAAAAGAACTTGGGGAAAAGAATATTTGTAGGAATACTCCTCTTAACCGTGTTTGTGACAGTTTTACATACGCTGTGGACTAAACCTGCACCATTAAAACATGGAGTGATTGATGATGTTGGCCATCTTTTACCTACTAAAATTGATCGTATTGTCAAAGGGAAGGAAGAAGATCAATTAAAGAAAATTGTAATTGAAGCAAAAAAACAAGGTAAGACAGTTTCGATTGCAGGTGAGAGACATAGTCAAGGTGGTCATACATATTATAAAGATGGTGTGGTGATTGATTTAAAAACATTTAATAAGGTTGAAAAAGTGGATCCTGTTCAAAAGACAGTTATTGTTCAAAGTGGTGCAACATGGGGAGATATACAAAAAGCGATTAATTCTTATCATCTGGCCTTAAAGGTTACTCAGTCACAAGAGATATTCTCAGTAGGTGGTTCATTAAGTGTGAACGCACATGGCCGTGATATTCGGAATCACTCATTAGCTAGTACTGTTAATTGGTTTACATTATTAACACCAGAAGGGAACGTAATTAAAGTAAGCCGCACTGAGAATAAAGAATTATTTCCGTATGTATTAGGTGGATATGGATTATTTGGAATTATTTTAGAAGTAGAGTTTCAACTAACAAATAATGAATTATATCGAGTAGAAACAAAAACGATGGACTATAAGAAGTATCCAAATTATTTTAACAAGAACGTATTAGAAAACCAAAATGCAAGAATGCATATTGCTAGGATTTCTGTAGCACCAGATAGCTTTTTAGATAAGGTTTATGCAATTAATTATATGGCAACATCTCGTAAAATGACCAATTCAGATCAAGAGCTGAAGGAAGATCATTCCGCTTTTTTACCGAAGTTTGCACTAGGTATGTCCAGAACTTCGGACATTGGTAAAAATCTATTTTGGGACTTTCAATATCGCTTTATTCACTCCCTAAACGGGAACTATGAAACTCGTAATAATGTCATGCGTTCTGAAAGTAAGTTTATGGAATTCGATGACCGCCAAGATACACAAGTTTTACAGGAATTTTTTGTACCTGTAAATGAATTTACTCATTACATTGATGATGTTAGAGAATATTTACAATATGAAAATTTAAATATATTAAATATAACGATTCGATACGTTGAAAAAGATGATGAAACAGTCATGAATTATGCGAAAGATGATATGTTTGCTTTCGTTGTTTTGATTCAACATGGTAAAGATAAAGATTCTGTTCAATATGCAAAAGAGGTAATTCAAAAGTGGACTGATCTAACTCTGGAGCATCGAGGAACTTATTATTTACCTTATTATCCATATCAGTCTAAGCAACAAATGATTACAGCATATCCAAAAACGCAAGATTTTTTCAATAAGAAAAGAGAGTTTGATCCAAATAATGTATTTATGAATACTTTTTATGAAAATTATGGGGAGTAATCCTATGAACCGTTTTTTAATTGCATTACTTAGTATTATTGGATTTAGCAGTTCTTTAGTATTTCCATATTATGTCCTCTTCTTAAGGAACATAGGAGATGCGTATGACGTATTTAGTTTATTATATGGACTTTTTTCATTAAGTTTAAGTGTGGTTGTATACTTTGGTGGCCGATTCGTTGACCGGGTTTCACCATTTTTATTAATGATATTCCATTCATTATTTTGCTGTTTATTGTTTTTTTCACTGCCTTTGATCGATAATATAAAGATTGTTTATATTGGGCAAGTTTTATTTGGAGGGTTTACTGCTTTATTCAAGATCGCTGAAAAGAAATTATTTATGAACGCTTCATCTGATTTTTATAGGAGTTACTTATTTTGGACTTCTTTTGTAACAGCTATCTGTATTATAGGTGTAGGAACTTTACTTGAATCAATTGACATTCAATTTATGTTTCATTTAGCGGCATGGCTTTTCTTAATAAGTGCACTTGGTCTTTGTTATAAAATGATAATGAGCAAGTGGCAGCCAGGTCCTAAGTAAATGAGTTTTATTATTTAAATTCAGAGTAACACAACAATGTTTTGTTTTTGTGGATTGTTTTTGTACGTAACGGTGTTATATTCCTTTTTATACAATAAAGTTAGTGAATAAGTAGCATGATTTACGTTTAAAGTACTGTTTTTAATAAAAATAAAACAATAAATTTAAATTTATATATTGTTTAAGTAACGAAACAATGTTATATTAACTTTAAATTAATTAAAGTATTTATGGAGACATTCATTTACTTTATGTGAAATTAAATTGTATGGAAGGAATGATTATATATTATGAGACATGAGGAAGCTGTAGGGATTTTTTATGCTGCTTTTGTAATTTTAGGATTAACGATTGGTTTAGGAGTAGGTTATTTTACATCACATTTAGTCGTAGGAGGATTTATTGGTTTTGGAATTGGAATAGGTTTAGGTCTATTAAGTAATGCTATTTTATACATTAATAAAGACTGATTTTGACTGCACTGCAAATTATCTCCAAAGGTTAGCTATTTAATAAGACTAAGTGTCTCGAAAGAATAGCGTTTTTTAGTCAGTCAGGATACTTAAGTTAGGCCATGAATACAGTATTGAAATTAAATTTTATGCTTGAAATGTAAAAGGAGAGATGGTCATGCAAAAAAGGGAAACAAAACTGGTTCCTGTTATGATCGCGTTATTACTTGGGATATTTTTCGCTTCCCTTGATAACACAATCGTTTCTACAGCGATGCCTACAATTTTAAAAGATTTAGGTGGCTATGATAAATTTGTTTGGGTAACATCGGCTTACTTAGTTACAGAAATGGCTGGGATGCCAATTTTCGGTAAACTTTCTGATATGTACGGTAGAAAAAGATTTTTTATGTTAGGAATTATTTTATTCATTTTAGGTTCAGTTCTTTGTGGGACAGCAAATTCGATTATTCAGCTTAGTATTTACCGTGCAATACAAGGTATTGGTGGAAGTGCTTTAATGCCAATTGCTTTTTCAATTATTTGGGATGTGTTTCCTGTTGAAAAGCGTGGTAAAATGAGTGGTATTTTTGGTGCCGTTTTTGGATTATCAAGTGTTCTTGGACCATTAATTGGCGCTTATATTACGGATTATATTAACTGGAGATATATTTTCTATATTAATATTCCTTTTGGACTTTTAACACTTGGACTAATTAGTTATTTTTATGTCGAGTCAAAAAACCACACAAAGCAACAAATCGACTGGTGGGGTGCAACAACATTTGTTATTAGTATCATCTGTTTAATGTTTGCACTTGAGCTAGGTGGAAAAGAATATGCTTGGGATTCAGTTCAAATTTTAGGATTATTTGCTGGATTTGCTGTTTTCCTTATTGTCTTTTTATTTATTGAACGTAAAGCGGCTGAACCGATTATTTCGTTTAGTATGTTTAAATATCGTCTTTTTGCTGCAAGTAACTTTGTTGGATTATTTTATGGAGCGGCATTCATCGCTGCAACAATATATATTCCAATCTTTATCCAGTTTGTTCAAGGTGGAACAGCTACGAATTCAGGTTTAGTATTATTACCAATGATGGTGAGTGTAAGTATTTCTGCAGCATTTGGTGGAGCTTTAGCAAATAAAACTAGTTATCGTAATATCATGGTTGGATCGGTTGTACTTTTATTAGCAGGTATTATTTGTCTAGGTACTTTAACACCTGATACGACTAAATTCCAAGTGATCGTTTATATGATCATTGTTGGATTTGGTGTAGGGGCATCATTCTCAGTTCTTGGTATGTCTGCAATGCATCATTTTGATAATGAAAATCGTGGTTCAGCAAGTTCAACTAACGCATTCCTTCGTGCTCTAGGCATGACAGTTGGTATTACGGTTTTTGGTGTTATTCAACGAAATGTATTTACAGATAAAATTGCTGATGCATTTGCGAAAAGTGGCGCACCTCAGAATTTTTCTAATATAAATCAAGCCTTTACTCCTGAAGCTGCCAAATTGATTCCTGCACCAATACTAACAAAAATTACTGACGTGTTTTCAACATCAATTGCTCATACATTCCTTTGGACATTAGTTCCTGTAGGATTAGCATTGATTTCAATTTTCTTAATGGGTAACGAGCGTTTATCAGATAAAGAAATGGCTAAGAGCAATGCGTCATAAATAGAAATAAAAAAGAAAGACCGTTGGTCTTTCTTTTTAGTGTGTAGACAAAATACTAAAGACCTTTGGTCTTTCTTTTTTTGAACACAATAATATCTCAATTGGATAATTAGATTGAATGGTTTTGAAAGGGGATTTAGATATGGCAGAAATTTGGGAATCGAGTTTTATAGAAAATCAAATGATGTGGGGATATGAACCTTCAGACTCCGCAATTTTAACAAAGGACTTTTTCCTTGAAAAGAACGTTAAGGATGTACTGATTCCAGGGATTGGATATGGTAGAAACGCAAAGATTTTTACTGACAACGGAATAAACGTAACAGGTATTGAAATATCAAAAACAGCGATTGAATTAGCAAGACAAAATGGGATTAATTTTACTATTTTTCATGGTTCAGTAAACGATATGCCTTTTGATCAAAAACTTTATGATGGTATATTTTGTTACGCACTTATTCACTTATTGAATAATCATGAGAGAGAGAAGTTTATTAAAGATTGCTATAATCAATTAAAGCCGAATGGCTATATGATATTTACTACGATTTCAAAAGAAGCACCAATGTACGGAAAGGGCAAACAGCTAGATAGAGACTACTTCGAGATAATGGAAGGGATAAAAATGTTCTTTTATGATTCTGACTCGATCAAACAAGAATTTGGAAACTATGGACTGATCGAAGTTTCCGAAATTCTTGAGCCACATAAGAATATGGAAAATAAACCTCCGTTTAAATTTACGATGGTAAAATGTCAAAAGAAATGATTTTTAGAAATTTAAAATAGTAAAAATCACTTGTGATGATTATCCTGCCTATAAAGGTGTCTCCACATTATTTCTATTTAATTACAGGAACAAAAAGAGGTATAAGGCTGCTTAAAATAGGAACCTACTCTGTATAAAGAGTAGGTTCTTTACCTTTATTCGATGTTTTTCATTTCCTTTTTATACTTTCCTATAGCATCACTAATAACTTTCTTAACTTGTTTATCTTCTTCTCTACCTATTTCTAAATCTTCAGGAGCAGCTTCTAAAGGAGCTTTACCATAAACTACACCCATAGGAATGAATGTGCCAGGATCAGAACTACTTTCATCCATAAAAAGTATGTAATGTTTACCTTTTTTCATCATTGTATAACCATCTACTGAATATGTGATTTCTTTTTTACCATCACCGATAGTATCAGTTGCAGCATTTTCTAAAACAGGGATAATATCATTTTTATTAATTTCTACACCAGAACTATTCTTAAGTATTTTCTTAACCTGGAAGTCGGAAATAGTGTACCCACCCATTATACCTTCATAACCATCCTTACCTTTAATACCATCTGTGAGAATAGTAGGCTTTTCATTGTGCAGTTTTTTCCCTACAACAATTAAAGTTGATTTAGACTCCATTTCTGAAACACTATCAAATGTCGCATGCTTACCGTTCCCGTATAAAGTTTGTTTTACGACTGGTTTGTGGTTGCATTGATATTTTTCATAAGCATAAACACCGCTTACAGAAAAAAGCGAGATTATGACAGCTGTAGCAATAATTTTTTTATATTTCATAAGATAACCTCCTTTAGTATCTAGCTCGTATACCAGCCCAATCGTCAGCCGTTGGATATATACTTCCTAATAATTTCGTTTCATACATGATAGAAGGAACGTCGTCCTCATGTTTTAATCCAAGTGAATGTCCAACTTCGTGTGCCAATACTTCTTTTTGCTCTTTATCTGCTGTAAGTTCAGGGAAGTCATGCCAAAGTGTAATATTTGAGTATGAACTTGATAAGCAATAGCATTCACTTAACTCAGAAGAATAGAGACCATTGTCCGTAGATAATTTCTCAAATCTAATTCTTGCGTTAGCTTTAGATGTTGATTCTCCATAAACTGCAATCTCTAAAGCTGGGTCCCATGCATATACACCATGTCGAGCATCAGTGTTATAAACTCCTACTGAGCTTCCAATATAATATGTTAGTGACTGGGGAGCGATTATCTAGTTACCTAAAAAACCATAAGCCTCAGTTGTTGATATCGCAGTACCAAATATCAATGCACCTGTTAACAAACCTGTAGCGATTAATTTCTTCTTCATAAACTAGAACTCCTCTCCTTATATGTAGTTTGTTACAGAATCATAACTATCTGTTTCCAGTTATATCCAATTGCAATGTTATCACAATGTTTTTAATTTTTTATATAATTTTTTTAACCTTTTTATAATGTTTGTAATTTTTTAAAATATTAAGATTAATGAGAGGGGGGATTAACATAATTTCAAAAACCCAGAAAAAGACAGTATACAAAAAATATAAAAACAGTCTAGAATATTCTAAACTGTAAATTGAAATCAAAGTACAATTTGTAAAGTTCAAATTCATCCTATATTTTCAAATCTTCAAAGTGAAAGAATTTTTTTAATAGTAAAGTGATAATGGGTGGCGATTCGATTTGGTTTCAATGTGTGTTAAAGTAGTGAGTTTTAATCGTGAATTAAACAAGAGTGAAAATTTTGGTTTAATTTTATATTAGGTTGTCTTTTTAAAAAAATAGTTTAGACTAGTAACTGAGGTGAATGATCTTGAAAGATAAGGTTTCTAGTACGAAATGGTTTGGACTAGCATTGCAATCTCTACTAGTTTTAGCGGAGCAAGACGGAATCTGTCCAAGCGCAGTATTAGCTCAAAAACTTGAAGCACAATCTACTTTTTTAAGAAAAATTCTTGCCAATTTAGTTAAAGCAGGCATTATTTCAGCTAAAGAAGGACGAGATGGTGGATATTATTTAGCCAGAGGTGCTAATGAAATTACTTTAAAAGATGTTTATGATGCGATGAGATCAGATCCATATTCAAAAGGCTTCTTAGATGTAAATAGTAAGGAATGTTTTGCGCCATCTACACGATCTGCTTTATATGATTTAAAAGATGAGATGGAAAGCTGGCTTGTTGAAGGTCTTGCGAAGAAAACAATTTCAGACTTATTACCAAAGGAAAATGGATAAAATAAAATCGAAACTAGTTTCAGACTGCAAGCCAAACGCTCGCAATTAGTCTGAAAATCAAATTATTAGTATTTTTTCTAATTTAGTCGAAACTAAAATGTTTCGATTTTATTTTTTTATAAACTGTAGTTGACTTTTATACAGTTAAAGTCATATACTGTATTTGTAAAGAATACAGTTAATTAAGGAGAGATTAAATATGTCTAATGTTAAATCTGAAAAAGAAGAGTATTTAAATAAAGTAAACGAAATCGATTTTGGTAAGGAAGCCCCAAAAGAACTTGATAGTACGGATTTCTTCACTGTAGCACAGGAAAGAAGATCAGTTCGTCATTATGATCCAAGCTTTCAAATGTCTGATGATGAAATTAAGGAGTTACTAGAAATTGCAGTTCAAGCTCCATCTTCTTCAAATTTACAGCCATGGAGATTCCTTGTTATTAAGGACCAAGATACTAAACAAAAATTATTACCAATCGCTAATAACCAACAACAAGTTGTGGATGCTTCTGCGGTAATCGCTGTTTTAGGTGATACAGAAGCTTACAAAAATGCTGATCGCATTTATGATGAATTAGTTGAAAAAGGTATGATGACTCAGGAAGTGAAAGACTTCTACGTAGGATCAATCGTGAAAAACTACGGTGGTTTACCAGAAGAAATTGCAACAAAAATTGCAATGGTTGATGGTGGATTAGTTTCAATGCAATTTATGCTTGCAGCAAAAGCAAAAGGTTTAGATACAGTTCCAATGGGTGGATTTGACCAAGCGAAATTTGTAGAAGCTTTCAACGTACCAGCAAACTTCAAACCAGTTATGTTAATTTCAGTTGGTAAAGGAATCAAAGCAGGCTTCGAAAAAGTTCGTTTAACTTTAGATGAAGTTGTTGCTTGGGAACAGTATTAATTACTTAGAAGAGTATGAAGAGCAGGGATAAGGGAAACCTTGGACCTGTTCTTTTTTTGTATGAAGGAAAATTGCATCCGTTTAAAGAATAACGTTATGGAGGGGACTAATTGTCCATCTAACTAAGAATAAAGTGGATGAGCTAATCCGAGTGGTATTATAAAAACATGTATAGTAAAATTTAAAACGAAGATTTTTGATGAAGTACTAATAATAATATTGAGATGAAAATTCTAAGGTTAATTTATATTTATGTAATGCTAAAAAAGTGGAATTAATGAGAGGTGTTTATCGATGACAAATAATAATATACATCCTAAAGTTGAAGCATTTTTATTGAGGGCGAAAAAGTGGCAAGAAGAATTTTATAAGTTAAGAGAAATCGTCATGGACTGTGAACTGACTGAAGATTTTAAATGGATGCATCCTTGTTACACACTTGATAATAAAAATATCGTTTTAATTCATGGTTTTAAAGAATATTGTGCACTTCTGTTTCACAAAGGTGCGTTGCTAAAAGATCCAAAAGGTATTCTGATTCAACAAACAGAAAATGTACAATCAGCACGTCAGATTCGGTTCACAAATATTCAGGAAATAATTGAAATGGAAAGCGTTTTAAAGGACTATATTAAAGAAGCTATTGAAGTGGAAAAAGCAGGTTTGCAAGTAGAATTAAAAAAGACTTCAGATTATGAAGTTCCTGAAGAATTACAACTTAAATTAGATGACAACCCGACCTTAAAAACAGCTTTTGAAGCATTAACGCCAGGACGTCAAAGAGCTTATATTTATTATTTTTCTCAACCAAAACAATCGAAAACACGTACTTCTAGGGTTGAAAAATATATTGATCAAATTCTCGATGGTAAAGGATTAAATGATTAGTATTTTTTATTAAATAAAACGCCAATAAAAAAATGAAAGAGTGATTTTATTACTCTTTCATTTTGGGGGTATATGGAACAAAGAATTAATCCTCACCAATCATTCCGACTTTTTTGTTTGTCTCAGTATCTATATAGATAACGATCTTCTCTTCAGGATGATCTCCATTAAAAGTAACAGAATATAGTTTATCTTTATGATAGTTTTTATTTAGTATAGTCGCATGATTAGGTATGGAATCCACTTTTTTAACGACCCCATGTTTATCACTTAATGCAGCCTGTTCAGTTCTTGTTAAGCTAGCATATGCAATCCCTTGGATATTTTCGTTTTTATTTTTTTCGCAACCAATTACTGAAAGAAGCATAAATGTTATCATTAATATGAAAAAAAATTTCCTCATAAATTCCACTTCCTTTCTATATATAATAACATGCAATACATAAAAAAAATGTTAAATCGTGGTAATTTGACTTGGTACTCAAATTTATTGAAGTGTAAATGTATATAGGAAATAGAGTAGAAATTAATAGTTTATGCTTCAAGCTATTTATAAATTATTTAAGATGGTAATAACTAAAGGAGGAGGTAATCATATGGGACTGAACAAACATGCAATTCATCTTCATAACCGTTTAAACACCTTGCATACAAAACATAATGAAAGAGTTGCTGAGTTTCATAAACAGCACGCGCTTCAGATTGAAAATGGTGAAAATGGAAATGGTTTAATAGCTAAATGGGAAAGATACATTTATTTAAAAGGAAGAAATGTATTTAAGGCAATTAAGAGTATTGTCAAATGAATAGTAGGAAAATGGGGGATAGGGAAACCTTTGCCCTTTTTTTATTCTTTAAAATAAAAAATGTACTTGGACTGCAAATAAAATCTTAAAATTGGCAAAGCTGCAATTAAAATTAGAGAATCGCAAATAAAATTAGTAAAACTGCAATTAAATTCCAGGAAATCGCAAATAAAATTAAAAATTACCCATACCAGTTACGGTATTGTGACCTCTAAATTAGATAATAGTTGATACTTTCAAATCAAAACTAGCAAATCTGTTCAAATCGAATAAAAACTTAGTAAAAATCTGCTAATTATCTGTAAAAAAGATCAATCATATCAGCTTTAAGCTAAAGCATTGTTGAGATCTCCTACCACCATTTTTTACAATTAAAAAAAGGCGCCTCATACGTCAGTTAATCTGACTTATGAGACAGCCCCATTATTTGTTATTAGCCTTCACCATGTAATCGATAAGCCATGTGGTTTGTTGGACCAACATATTGATTAAGTGGGAATGAGTGACGAATTGCTTCAGTAATGAATTTCTTTGCAGTGTAGATTGCTTCTCTTGGTTCTGCTCCTTTAGCAAGCTCTGCACAAATCGCTGCAGAGTAAGTACATCCTGCACCGTGTGTATATGTAGTTTCAATTCTGTCAGATTCTAAGTGTTCTATTTTTTCACCGTCGAATAATACATCTATTGCATTTTCATGCTGAATTTTGCTACCGCCTTTAACTAAAACATATTTAGCCCCTAATTCATGGATTTTGCGTGCTGCTTCTTCCATTTGTTCAACAGTGCAGATTGGAGGCATTTTAGCTAATTGAGCTGCCTCAAATAAATTTGGTGTTACAACAGTTGAAAGTGGTACTAAAATTTCTCTTAATGCATCATTTGTTTCTGGGTGAAGAGCCTCGTCATTTCCTTTACAAATCATAACTGGATCTACAACAACTCGATCAATATTATGTTTTTTTATTGTTTTTGCAGCTAACTCAATTATTTCAGTTGAACCAAGCATACCTGTTTTCATTGCTTGAATTCCAACGCCAACAACGATTGTTTCTAATTGTGCTGCAATTGTATCTATATCAATTGGAAATACTTGATGATGCCAATGATTATGCGGATCCATCGCTACTAAAGTTGTAATTGCACTCATGCCATAAACATTACGTTCCTGAAATGTTTTAATATCAGCTTGTAATCCAGCTCCACCACTACTATCAGATCCCGCAAGTGTCAATGCTTTATAAATTGTCATGTGAAAAATTCCTCCTTTGAAGTACATAGAATTATTATACAAAAACATAAGTGCTAGGTACAAGATATGAGCATCATGAAGCGAAAACCAAGTAATTCATTTATTAGGTTGAGTCTGTTTTTGTCGAAAAATTTATTGACAAACTAGATTAATAGATTGTATATTGAGTTTATAAAAATTAATTTAATATAATCTTTATCTCGTATGGATAGAGGCGCAGTTTTGATTAGTCGTTACTTTGAGGTTTATGGTACCTGTGAAAAGTAATAAAAGGTGAAACTGCCGAAGTAATAAATTTACCATTTAAATTTATTACTGGGCCTATTGCTGAATAAGCATAGGACTGTCACAAGATTTTTTTTGTGGAGGGCTATTGAAGAGATGTTGATGCTGTTTGACACATAAATTTGAGTCTTGAACACGTGAACATTGCTTCACGTGTTTTTTGTTTTTACCAGATTTTCCAATCTTTACATATTGTCGAAAATACTGAGTAAAATACACATCATACAACACTTTTATACCGTCCCATATTCTCGCGAAAAGATAAGATTGCAAGAATGAAGAGGAGGCAACAAAGATGGGACTAACGAATCCTAAAAATGATCGAGTAGAATCGAATACTCACGATGGTTCTTTAAAAAGGGGCCTTAAAGCAAGACATTTAACGATGATTTCAATTGGTGGTTCAATTGGGACAGGTTTGTTTTTAGCTAGTGGAACTTCAATTAGTCAAGCTGGTCCTGGTGGAGCTGTTTTAGCTTACGGACTAATTGGTATTATGGTTTATTTCTTAATGACTAGTTTAGGTGAAATGGCGACGTATTTGCCAGTTTCTGGTTCATTTAGTACTTATGGATCTCGCTACGTTGATCCAGCATTTGGTTTTGCTATGGGTTGGAATTATTGGTATAACTGGGCAATCACTTTAGCTTTTGAATTATTAGCTTCGGCAATGCTGATGAAATATTGGTTCCCTCATTCTCCAGCAGTATTATGGAGCGGAATCTTTTTAGTGATTATATTAGGTTTAAATTTACTTTCAGTTAAAGGCTATGGTGAATCAGAGTTTTGGTTTTCATTAATTAAAGTTGTAACTGTAGTTGTCTTTTTAGTTGTTGGTATTGCAATGATTTTTGGCATTATCAGTGGACATCATGCAGGTTTCAAAAACTTTACTGTTGGAGATGCTCCGTTTCATAATGGATTTTTAGGTGTTTTATCAATCTTTATTGTTGCAGGTTTCTCATTCCAAGGTACAGAGCTAATCGGTGTTGCAGCAGGGGAGACAGAACATCCAGAAAAAAATGTTCCAAAAGCTATCCGTCAAATTTTCTGGCGTATCCTTTTATTTTATGTTTTAGCTATAATCGTAATTGGTTTATTAATTCCTTATACAGACCCTGGTCTAATTAAAAACGACGTGGCTGTTAGTCCATTTACTTTAGTATTTGAAAAATTAGGTGTTGCATTTGCGGCTTCTGTAATGAATGCAGTTATTTTAACATCAGTTTTATCTGCAGGTAATAGTGGAACTTACGCATCAACTCGTATGTTATATACTTTAGCAATTGAAGGAAAAGCTCCTAAATTCTTAACAAAAGTAAATAAAAATGGTGTTCCTACAAATGCTTTATATGTAACACTTGCAGTTGGTTCACTTGCTTGTTTATCTTCATTTTTCGGTGAAGGTCAAGTGTATACTTGGTTATTAAATTTATCAGGATTATCAGGTTTCCTTGCTTGGTTAGGTATTGCGATTTCACATTACCGTTTCCGTAAGGCTTATGTTGCTCAAGGAAAGGATTTAAAAGATTTACCTTATCGCGCAAAATGGTTCCCACTAGGTCCAATCTTAGCATTCTTAGCTTGTTTATTTATTGTACTAGCTCAAAACTGGCAAGCTTTCACAGGTAATGCAATTGATTGGCAAGGTGTACTTATTTCATACATTGGAATTCCTGTGTTCTTAATTGTTTGGTTAGGTTATAAAGTCAAACATAAAACAAAGGTTGTTTCTTATAAAGAGATGGACTTATCTAGAAAATAATTATGAAGTATAGCCCTTTCATCTTGGATGGAAGGGTTTTTTAGTTATTTTAATTATTTTTTTGTAAATTCGGAATTTTTGTTCACAAAAACTAATACCTTTAGTATTATAAAACTAAAGGTATTAGTTTTTATTATTAGGAGGTTATGAAATGAAGATTACGAAAAATAATTATCTTTATGAGTTAAGCTTTTTACCAAATTTCTTTCCTGTAAATTGTTTTTTAGTTGAAGAAGAAAACGAGCTTACATTGATTGATACAGCGCTATCTTTTAGTGCGACTAAAATTATTGAAGCAGCTAATCAAATAGGCAAAAAAATTACGAATATCGTTTTAACTCATGCTCACGGCGACCATGTTGGAGCGCTTGATCAATTAAAATCATTACTTCCAGATGCAGTCGTCTCCATTTCAAAACGAGATGCAAAATTATTAAAAGGAGACACTAGTTTAGAAGCTAGTGAGCCAGATACTCCTATAAAAGGTGCCGTTCCAAAAAATATACAAACTATTCCGGATCGTTTACTACAGGAAGGAGACACTATAGGGTCTTTAATAGCAGTTGAAGTTCCCGGTCATACACCAGGTTCAATGGCATTTTTAGATCAACGGACAAATGCAATTATCGCTGGTGATGCTTTTTCATTAAGAGGTGGTTTTGCGATCTCTGGTCAATTAAGAATTTTATTTCCTTTTCCATCAATGGCAACATGGAATAAAGATGCTGCACTAAATAGTGCTAAGAAAATTAGTGAATTAAAACCTACATTATTAGCAGTCGGTCATGGTACGATGTTAAGTCATCCACAAGAAGCCATAGACCGTGCTCTTAAAAAGCAGTAAGTGAAGGGGAATTCGTAATGTCACCAAGAATTGGATTGAATTTTAATCAATTACTCAGTACTTCAATTAAAATTGTTGATACAGAAGGATGGGAGGCTTTAACGATTAGTTATCTTGCAAAGAAACTAACGATTCAACCACCATCAATTTATAATCATATTAAGAATTTGGATGAACTAAAAAATAGTGTTGCATTACATGGAATTACACAACTTTATGAAAAACTTCGTGAATCAGTTGAAGGTAAAAATAATGAGAAAGCAATTTTTGCATTAGCTTTTGCTTATTTTGACTATGCTAGAACCCATCCTGGTTTATATAAAGCTACCTTATCTCCGTCTCAAACACCAGGTGATGAGTATCGTTTAACTGGAAATAATATATTGAACTTAATCTATGAATTATTGAAACCGTATAATTTAACCGACATTGAACTTATTCATGCGGTAAGAGGTTTAAGAAGTTTGCTTCATGGTTTTGTTTCGCTTGAAAAAAGTGATGGATTTGGTATAAATATTCCAATTGATGAAAGTGTACTTTTTGTATTGAAAAATTATGTAAGAAATTTGAAACCGGATATGCAACAATAATCAAAAGGATAGGAAGGTTAAAAACCCTCCTATCCTTATTTGTAGAATTTATAGAGAAAATACGTTTTTATTTATAATTATGCATTTACGCCATCTTTAAAGTTTTTATTCCAGTTTTTATCTCCCATATGTTCAAGATCTTCAGTAGTACGTTCTAATACGTCAATTAGTAACGTCTTCATATGGTGAATATTGTTATAAAATAATTTTTCTTCTTCTAAATCTGGTTTTGCATGATGAGCTGCCTTAATTGCTGTTTCTTCACGAAATCTTCTAACTTTTAAGTCTAACTCATCAAAGACGTGTTTTACATACTTTACAATATTTCTATGGTCTAACGTATTTCTCTCATTTAATTCTTCTAATTTGTTTACCATAGTCATTTTCCTCCATGAATTAAGATTAAAAGATTTATATTGATTATACTGAATCAATGTGAAAAAACAATATAAATTATAAATTTTTAACCATTATAATCAAAACCTTATGAATCGATTCGAGGGTCAAAATTGTATTTATTTCCATCTGATATATGCTACAATGACTTAAAAATATTTTTATTGCGAGTAGGAGGCTATTATGAAAGCAATTGTTATTCATCAATATGGAGATAGCTCTGAGTTTAAAAATGTTGAACTTTCAATTCCAAAACCATCTGGTCATCAAGTTTTAGTTAAAGTTTCTGCGACTAGTATCAATCCGATTGATACAAAGATTAGAAAAGGGATTGTACCAAATGCTTTCCATCCTAATTTTCCGATGATTTTACATAGTGATTTTTCTGGTGAAGTTGTTGAAGTTGGTGAAAA
This sequence comes from Bacillus sp. AFS053548, assembly GCF_002575105.1. NCBI lineage: Bacteria > Bacillati > Bacillota > Bacilli > Caryophanales > Bacillaceae > Bacillus > Bacillus sp. AFS053548. The sequence goes on from NZ_NUHI01000006.1 coordinate 51,845, forward strand.
TGTTTCACGTTTTTCAGTTGGAGATTTTGTTTTCGGTTTAAATGTCTTTACGGGTACTCTTTCAGATTATTTTTTAATAGAAGAATCAGTAATTGCTAAAGCTCCAAAAAATTTACCAGTTCAAGAAGCGGCAAGTTTACCATTAACAGCTATTACTGCATGGGAGGCACTTTTTGAAAGAGGTAATTTAAAACAAGGTGATCATATTTTAATTCATGGCGGGACAGGTGGTGTGGGTCATCTAGCTATCCAGTTGGCGAAAGCTTTTGGAGCTACTGTTACGACAACTATTTCATCGAAAGAAAAGGCTGACTTAGTTAAAATGCTAGGTGCGGACCATGTCATTCATTACAAGGAAGAGACCGTCCAAGAATATGTTAACCGTCTAACGGATGGGCAAGGCTTTGATCTTGTTTTTGATACTGTCGGTAAAGAAAACCTAGATAAATCATTTATTGCAGTTAAGCAAAAAGGTACTGTTTTAGCAATCGCAGCACGGTCGACTCATGATTTAACACTTTTACATAACAAATCTTTATCTTTACATGTAATTTTTATTCTGCTTACTCAAAAAACTGAGGAAGGGCGTAAAGAACATCGTGCTATTTTAAATAAAATTGCTACTTTAGTTGAAGAAGGAAAGCTAAAACCGTTGATCAATCCAAAATCTTTTACATTTGATCAAGTGAAGGACGCTCATGATTACTTTGAAAATAATGAAGTTCAATATGGTAAAGTATTAATTGAAAATAAGTAATGTTACCTAAATCCCTTTTGCATATGCATTGGGATTTTTTTTTCTTTAAACTTCTATAAGTGATCTCTAAGTTCTTAAAAATCGAACTCTTTATTAATGAAGTCAAGGTTTTGCGAAAAAAATTATGTAATTAAGTAATTTGTTTTGTGAAATCAATAAGATTAATCATTCTCTTCTCATGGTATTTAATCATTAGTGGTATATAATGGAAATATAACTCGTGGAATAAAGGATGTGAAAACGAGGTAGAAATTTTCTCCCTCTATTCAAATGAAAATAAAATTAATTATTGCTGATGATAATTCATTTATTAGAGAAGGGCTTAAAATCATATTGAGTTCTTATGAAGAGTTTGAAGTATTAGAAACCGTAAATGATGGGAATGAAGCGTTAAAATATTGTCAAAATAATGAAGTAGATGTTGCACTTTTAGATGTTCGAATGCCAAATATGAATGGTGTAGAAGCTACGAAGCATATTTCCGAGCAAACTAACACAAAGCCACTTATTTTAACGACTTTTGATGATGATGAGTACATTATTGATGCTGTTAAAAATGGCGCAAAGGGCTATTTATTAAAAAATAATGATCCAGAACGAATTCGAGAAGCAATCAAAAGTGTTTATCATGGAAATACAATCATGCAAGATTTAGTACTGGATAAAATTAGAACGAATTTAGCAAGCAATGCGAAGACGGCAGATACGAAAATAGATACGAGTTTGTTTACTCAAAGAGAGTTAGATGTAATGGCTTTAATCGCAAAAGGGTTTTCGAATAAGGAAATTTCTAAGCAAATTTATATTTCTGAAGGAACAGTTGCTAATTATATTACTTCAATTCTCGGAAAAACTGGGCTAGAACATCGTACACAAATTGCTATTTTCTATATTACTGGGAAAGTAGACTAACGCGAAGGAGTTACATATGGAGCGTTGGATTATTTTAAATAAGCTTTCTGTTATCTTGTATATAGCTCTAATTTGTATTCAAAAAGAAATTCCTAATTTCTCTTGGGTACTTTTTGGATTACTTGTTTATTTTTGTTTAAATATTAGTCTTTATTTAATAAAAAATAGATCGTTTATAAAATTTTTACTAATCTTATCAATTTGTTTAATTGTCTATTCCAATTTAAAGATTCAGCCATTATTTCTTTTACTACTGCCAATGTCAATCTTAGAGCTTGTTTCTTTTTTTACTTCGAAAAAATGGATTGGTTGTTATCTTGCACTACTTCCAATTTTCTACTTATCTAATTCTTTACAGCCTATTTATGGATTAATTTCATTATTTAGTTTTATCGTTTTTTCGCTTGTTAATTTGTATAACACCAGATTACGGTTTAAAGAAGATCAAATTGACAAAATGAGGAGTACGATTCAAAAGCTGTCAAAAAAGATAAATAACCATAATGAGTTTATTGAGCAATCGGAATATACCTTTAAATTGGAGGAACGAAATCGTATTTCTCAAGAAATACATGATAAAATAGGGCATTCAATGACAGGTGCACTATATCAAATGGAAGCAGCTAAACATTTAATGAGTACTAATCACGATAAAGCATTAGAATTGCTTCAAAATGCGATTAATATTTCAAAGGACGGAATTGAAAACATAAGACTTACTTTAAAAAATATGAAGCCTCCAACTGAACAAATGGGAATTCATCATATGAAATTATTCATAGATGAATTTTCTGCCAAGCATGATTTAAAAACATTGTTTGTCTATAAAGGAAATCTCGACCATATTACGCCAATTCAATGGAAAGTAATTCAAGAAAATGTAGTGGAGGCTTTAACAAATACGATGAAATATGCAAATGCTACAGAGGTTTCGATTGAAATACATGTCATGAATAAAATGATAAAAACAAATGTAAAAGACAATGGTAAAGGGAAAGTGAAAATTAAAAAAGGTTTAGGCATCATTGGGATGGAAGAGAGAACAGCGGCTATAAACGGGAAAATAATAGTGGATGGTCATGATGGTTTTTCAGTTACAACTTTGCTTCCAATCCAATAATTTCACATGTGATATGAATTTCTATTAAGTCCAACATGATTTTGCCTAAATAAAAACATGAATATTCTCATGTGAAAAGGGTGAACTAATACACTGATATTAGTTCACCCTTTTGCTTATAATAGCATCATACTAAAAAGCTTAAGAGGTGAGAGGATGAAAGTTTTAGAGATAAAAAATTTAACTAAAAAGTTCGGGGATTTTATAGCAGTAGATAATATGTCTTTATCAATTGAAGAAGGAGAAATTTTCGGATTTCTTGGAGCAAATGGAGCGGGAAAAAGTACGACAATTAATATTATTTCTGGGCTACTTCGAAGTAATCAAGGTACGGTAGAAATCCTAGGTAAAAACAGTAAGAAGAATAGTAAGTTCGCAAAAATGAATATTGGAATGGTACCTCAGGACTTAGCTATTTATGAAGATTTAACTGCCTATGAAAATGTTAGATTTTTCGCTGGACTATATGGTTTAAGAGGTTCGGAATTAAATGAAAGAGTAGAAGAAGCCTTACAATTTGTAGGGTTAGAAGATAAATTTAAGGAATATCCAAAAAATTTCTCTGGTGGAATGAAGAGAAGGTTAAATATTGCGTGTGCAATTGCACACCGACCTAAATTGATTATTATGGATGAACCAACTGTTGGGATTGATCCACATTCACGAAACTATATTCTTAATAGTGTACGTAAGCTTAATGAAATGGGCTGTACAATCATTTATACGAGCCATTACATGGAAGAAGTTGAAGAAATATGCTCACGTATTTCGATTATTGACCATGGAAAAATCATCGCTGAAGGAACAAAGGAACAGCTTAAATCGATTATTACGAATACAAAGGATATTCGAATTGAAGTTAAAACGGCTGAAAATATTGATGTTACGGAGCTTAAAGCGATTAATGGCGTTGAGAACGTTCATATTTTAGATAATGTTATTACGATTACTTCAGATAATGGTGTGAATAATTTAAATAAAATCATTCAACATTTTATTAATAATGAAATCGAAATCAGTTCATTACAGGAAAATGCGCCTAACTTAGAAACTGTTTTCCTTACATTAACAGGTCGAAATTTACGTGATTAACTTTATGGAAAATTATTTTATAAGGAGGCAATTAGCTTGAATATTTTTAATATTGCTTTCATGGAAATTAAGCGTGACTTTCGAGATGTAAGGAACTTATTTTTTATGTTAGCATTTCCAATCATTTTAATGCTTGTCTTAGGTACTTCACTTTCAAATGCTTTTTCAACATCAGTCCCAATTAAAGATGTGCATGTTTTATATAAAGAGCAATCAACAACTGGTGAGTTTTCGCAGTATTTTAACGAATTAATTAAAAGTACGAAAAAGTCTGGAATTCATTTTAAAAAAGCTGCGAGTAATACAAATGGAGAGAATGAAGTTAAACGAAATCATTATGATGGCTATATTTCTATTCAAGATAACGGAATTAAGCTTTATATAAATGAAGGAAACAGTGTTGAGGGTAGTGTTATTCAAGGAATGTTAACTTCTTTTGTAGATAAATATAATGTTGGCGTGGAAGTTGCAAAAGTCGATCCAACTAAAGTTAAAGAAGTCTTTTTAGGTAATTCTCATGATGATTATATTAAGGACACGTCGATTGCATCAAATAAACAGCCAGGTTCGATGGATTATTACGCGATTGCAATGACGACTATGATTGTTCTTTATGCAGCTATGTCTGCAAGTAAATTGATTACAGGAGAAAGAGTTAGAAAAACTGCTGATCGATTGATTGTTTCTCCTATTTCCAAGTTTGAGATTTTTATAGGAAAAATACTTGGAAGTTTAGTTGCTAACTTTCTGTGCATTATTGTAGTTGTCTATTTCAGTAAATTCTTTTTTAAAGCCAACTGGGGTAGCCATCTATTATTAGTCTTTATTGTTTTACTAACGGAAGTTCTTCTATCAATTAGTTTAGGGTTAGTTGTAAGTTATATAACGAAATCTAATGCATCATCTAGAGCAATCATCATGATTGTTGTTCAGCTATCTTCATTTTTTGGTGGAGCTTACTTTAAACTGGGCGATACTAGTGGGATTTTAAAATTCATTACTCAGCTTTCACCACTTACATGGGTTAATACTGCAATTACAAAAATTATTTATGCAAACGACTTGTCAGCTGCAATCCCGGCGCTTGTCTTTAATATAGGTTTTTCTTTATTATTCCTATTTCTTGCATCTATTTCTCTACAAAGAAGGGAGGGGCTGTAGGATGCAGACAGTTTTTTGGCTAATTTCGAATACTTTAAGAGCTACTTTTAAAAATAAGAAAAATATTATTATGTATATTTTAGTGCCTCTAATTGGAATTTTTATTTCCTTTCTAGCTTATGGTGGTTCCAATAAAACAATCGTTCATGTTGGGATTGTCAATGAGGATCATCAATATATTGCAAATGATACGATTAAGTTTTTAGAACACTTAGATAACGTTCGAATTGAAATAATAAACAATTCTGATGCCAATGATAAGATTGCTTCAGGATCACTTGATTGTGTTATTTCGTTTCATGATGGTTTTACAGATAGTGTACGTTCTGGTAATCCAAATCATATTCAAATATCTTCTATAAAAGGTGCTCAAATTACGAGCTTTGTAAAATCTTATTTATACAATTATATCGACAATGTTTCAGCTATTAGTAGAGTGGCAAAAACAGACCAAACTAAATTTAATCAAATGTATTCTAATTACCAAAATGCAAGCTTCAAGGTAGCAACAAAAACATTATCAGATTCATCTCAATCTGAAAATATGACGACATATAGTTTAGGCTTTTTGATTATGATTATGTTAATGTCTGCAGGGAATCTTTCTGAAATTATTTTAAAGGAAAAAGAAAATCGAATTTACTACAGACTTTTGTCAGCACCTATTAATGCTAGAAAATATATTTTCTCAAATGTTGTAGTAAATATGATTGTAATGACGCTCCAAGTAATTATTACGCTCCTCTTTATGACTAAAGTGTTTCATATCGATATTCATATTCCATTTTGGGAAGCGGCAATTGTTATGATGCTTTTTGCTTTGGTCTCAGTCGGAATCTCATTAATGATTGTGGCCTTCTCTAATAGTTCAAGATCATCTGGAGCATTGCAGAACTTAATCGTTGTTCCAACTGTTATGATCTCCGGTTGTTTCTGGCCAATCGAGATTATGCCATCATCAGTACAAAGAATTGCGGATTTTCTTCCACAAAGATGGACGTTAGAGACATTGACGAAGTTGCAACAAGGAAGTAGTTTAGGAAGCTTATATTTAAATATTTTAATCCTTCTAGTTTTTGCGGCTGCATTTTTCTTAATCGCTATCTATAAGTTTAGTCGTAATAGTTCTACTAGAAATTTTGTGTAGATATAAAAAAAATCCATCTCTTTATTTCAGAGATGGATTTTTAAGTTATTTTATTAGTCCATTGAACTACAAATTTCAATAAAATGACCGTCTGGATCTGCTACATATGCTACTGTTTGACCCCATGGTTTTGTAATTGGTTCTTTGATGATGTTTACACCTTTTGTTCGTAAATTTTCTATTATAGAATGCACATCATCAGTTACAAATCCGATTTCAAAGGTTTGGGAGGATGCCTCAGTATTTTTATAATTTAATCCAGTAAGCTCTTGAACATTGCTACGTTCAATCATTGCAAGTACGGTATTGCCAGTATCTAATTCTACATACGTACCATGATTTCCACGAATAGGAAGGCCTAAAGACTCAGTATAGAAAGTAAGAGATTTTTCTAGATTTGAAACATATAAAATTAAATACCTCATTTTCAACATTTCATTAACCTCCAGAATAGTTTAATCTCTTTTTCTTTCTACATATATAAGGTTTTTACCTTCTTACATTGGCTTTGGCAAGTGCTTATTCAAACTGATAGGTATAGAATGATTCCTTCGCAAAAAATGATTTTAATCGATCATCAGGTATATCTTCAAATTTTTCGATTTTTACAACGTCTTTTAGCATCGCTTCTGTTTGAGAACGGTGTGCTTTCATTGTTCTTAGTTTCTGGGTTGCAACATCCATTACATCATTCACGATATCTGGTTTCCCTAAAACTTCAAAGCGTTCTCTTGTAATCGCGATACACCATACTGTTGGGCGATCTTCTTTATCCATTCGTCGAACTGCTTCAACAGCAGCTCTTGCAGTTGCATCATGGTCTGGGTGGACACCATGTTCTGGATAAAAAGTAATTAATAAAGTTGGCTGAATCTCGTCGATGATTTCCTTTATTGGACTAATTACATCCTCAGGGTCTTCGAATTCAATTGTTTTATCATGGAATCCTAGCATTCTTAAATCTTGGATTCCCATTTCTCTACAAGCGTCGATTAATTCGTTTTTACGTATTGTAGGAAGTGATTCTCTTGTTGCGAAAAATGGATTTCCCATATTTCGTCCCATTTCTCCTAATGTTAAACAAGCGTATGTAACGGGAATCCCTTTATTTGTAAACTTCGAAATCGTTCCAGCAGCCCCAAAAGCTTCATCGTCAGGGTGAGGGAACACAAGTAATACTTTTTCTTGTTTTTGACTCATTTTTAGTGCTCCTCTCTTAAAATGGCGTATAGCTTAAATGTATAGCGATTGCAAGCTTTCCATCCTCATTATGACCCGCTAGTAGGAGGCGACCTTGGTCATCAACTTCAAAATCAGTTAATCCTTCTGCAACAACCCAGCCTTCTTCAAGCTTTAATCCGACACGGTATGGGTATTTACCTGTGATCGTAGCACGGCTAATGATTACTTTCGTATTTCTGATAAAGGCATTTACCGTCATTACTTTTTCATTAAAGTGATTAGCATATGCACCATTTGTAGTTTCTAAATGTAAATAGACTGTTTGATTTATATAATTTTGAAGTGCATCTTGAGCAGCACCAATTTCTAATTTTTGCATTTTCTCGTACCTCCTTTAAAAAGTATTATAATCCAACTTTCCCTAAATTGGTAATTTGTTGGCTTGTGATTTTGAACATAAAAAGATCCCTATCTAATTGGGTGATAGGGATTGGGGGGATGTGTATAACATGATTACTAAAATTTAACTGTTTAAATATTCAGTTAATTTATATTTAATATACATGATGGGAAAATATTCGTCAACCACTTTTGTTAAAAAAATTTAAAATATTCGAAAAATAAGAAAATGAGGTAATTAATGGTATCCTTTTTTATTGATAATATATGTGACTAGAACTCGACAAAAAAGACGAGTTTTAGTGTAAAATAGTCAAATTTTTACTTGTTTTACCTTTTTTTTCTTTTCTAAAAAGATATTACTTGTTAAACTAGAGTAGAATAATATTTTTAAAAGGAGGTTTTTAACGTGAAGGCAGAAGCGCGAAAACTATATAATCCACAAAGAGAAGAATTAAACAAGCCTTCTCGTAATCAATTTCCGCAGACTAAAAAAAGAAAAACAATACGAATCCATCGAATCATTTTGACAACATTATTTTTGTCTTTAATTGTCGCATCTGGAATATATATGTATAGTCAAAACAAGATCGCTTCGGCAAAGCAACATGAACTTTCAACATTACATGTTGAACAAAAAAAAGTAGCTAAAACTGAAAAAGATTTAAACAGACAGATTAGACTATTAAATGATCCGGATTTCATAGCAAACTATGCTCGTGATCAATACATGTTCTCTAAAAAAGGAGAAACAATCATCATTGTGCCGAAATCGAAAGATGATATCAGCTCAAACTAACAATTAATAACTTAAAGATTCTCATATACGTGGGAATCTTTTTTCTATATTTATTATAGAACTAACGTTCGATTTATGCAAATTTAAAGTCGAACGTACGAACTTAAATAGGAAGAAGGGTATAGGTTTTTTTCAGATAATTTACATTTTTCTCTTATAAACAGACTCTTTCTCTTATCACTTTGTTGTCTATTCAGTTCTAATTACCCATGGATTCTACAAAATTTTTACTATTCTGAAAAATACATCTTTGTTATAATTTAAATAAGCTTAAATAAGGAGGATTAACATGAAAAAGTTCATTTACGTTTTTGCTATTTTAATTGTACAAGTAATTTTGACGTTCCTTGTTAGTGTTCTCTCGGATTCATCGGCTAGTAATATTGCTATTATGGTAGGATTCGTTACGACGGTCTTCCTTTACTGGAAAACAGCTAAAAAAGTAAGTTATACTCCTCTGCAGCGGTATCAATGGTTGCGTGCTGCTGGATTAGAATTTAATGACTTACATAAAGATTTTCAAAGAAAAATTGCTATTAAAGCATCGTTAATTTATAGTTTTTCAGGTTTAGTTGTTACTTTGTATACATCACATATTTTGTTATAAGGATTAGTCAAAAAAAAATGGACAAGCATACTAATTGCTGTCCATTTTTTTATTTTTATTCCGATTCATGTTGTAGGCGTTTAATACGTCTTCTATATGCAATTGATGAAACAAGAATACTTAATTCGTATATAACTAACAATGGTAAGCTTGTCATCATATCAGATACAAAATCAGGCGGTGAAATTGCTGTTCCGATAATAATAAGGATAAAATATGCAAATCGTCGAGATTTTCTTAAAAATGCTGGTGATACGATTCCGATACTTGTTAAAAATAGTATAATGACTGGTAAATCAAAGAAAAACGCAAAAGGAACAACTAAGTTAAATAAGAAACTAAAATAGCGTTCAGCTGTGAATGTAACTGTTACTAAGTCTTCTCCGATGTCTTGTAAAAATTTTAAAACGTTTGGAAAGATGAAATAATAGCCAAATGCTAATCCACAAACGAACAATAAGAATAAAGCTGGTATGTAAAGCATTGTGCTTTTTCGTTCTTTTACATGCAAGGCCGGCTTTACAAACGCCCATATTTGGTAAGCTATGACAGGGATACTACACGCGATCGCGAATACTCCACCAATCATTAGATAAATCCAAAGGACATCACTTGGACCAAGCGCTAGAAGCTTTCCATGCAAATCTTGAACAAGGAAATTGAATATAGCTTTCGTATAATATAATCCAATCCCTAAAAAAATAACGAATGCAACAATAACTTTTATTATTCGATTTCGAAGCTCATCTAAATGGTCAATGACACTCATTTCTTTTTCTTGCATAATTTCCCCCAAAGCAAACTGTGAAAGTATTTTATTACACTTTAAAAAGCATTAATTAGCTAGCGATGTCGATTACTCGATATAGTAGCCAATTCTAGGAATAAAGTGTAGGTGCAACTACGTCTTTAGTCTTCGCCTAAAAGGCTCGCCAATCGACTAGTTTCTATAATATTGAGCTTCCTATATTTTGTCAGAAAAAAGAACAATCGTCAATGAATATAAAGACATTAATTATTCTTAAATTACCATCATTTGTTAATTTATTCATATGAAAACTAACCTTATCCGACTATAATAAAAGTATGAGTATGTAAGATAAGGATGGTATATGTTTTGGATGGAAAAAGTCATGTAATTGTAGGATTATTTGCAACTGGTGTCACAATGTATGCAACAAAAAATGATTCTATGACCGTGCCACTTATAGTTGGTGCAATCAGTAGTTTGGCTCCTGATTTAGATCATCATAATGGTTCATTAACAAAAAAAGTTTCAATGCCGCTAAAAGTTCTTTTCAGCTTATTATTTTTAGCAGTTACATTATTTATTGTTGTGAAGACAGGGAAGTTAATTTATTCTGGATCATGGATTTATGCAGTAGGTATTCTCATATTATTTATTGTTTGTGTTAGCTGGTTACGGAATTTAAAAACAATATTAATGTTAACAGGCATATTAATTGCAATTATTGGTTGGTTTTTCTTTTATGGTTATTGGTCAATCTTTGCGCTTGGATTATTTATTGCTGTTTCTTCGAGATTAAAGCATCGTGGACCTACTCATTCTCTTTACTTTTTAGCAGTTTGGAGTGGAATTTGTTATTTGCTGCAAAAAGACTTAATGATAAATGGATTATGGTTAGCTGGTACAGTCGGTTATTTTTCTCACCTATTAGCGGATCAGTTGTTTACAAAACAAAGAATTAAGTGGTTATAGACCTCTTTAATTGTCACATTTTTTTATTAAAAAAGATCCATACTAAGAAAGATGTGATGATGAAAGAAGGGTCGATATTGAAAAAAATAAATTCTCTAATATCCATGTGGATTTTGTTTTTTATGCTTGCTTTGTCACTCCCGGTTGATGCAAGTAGTAATACGTATAACCATCAACGTATTAAAGTAAATACTAATTCCTTTGTTTCTAGCAAACAACCATCAACGCATCTTGCAATTAGGAGATCGTATCGTTCTAATAGAAGTTATCGACCAACAGCACCTAGGTCGAGCTATCGATCGTATAGAAGTCCAGGAAGGAATTTTTTAGGGTATGCAGGTGCATTTGGGTTAGGCTCGCTTTTTGGATCGATGCTAAACCCATTTGGTGGCTACTATGGTGGTCAGCAGTTTGGTTTTTCATTTTTTGGATTACTATTAGATTTTTTAGTAATAATAGTGATTATTTGGTTTATTAAGAAAATTTTTCGTAGAAACCGATATTAACTCTCCCCTTTTAAGGTGACTTGTGAAGATCTATTTTGATGAACAAGATGTTGCCAATGCAATTTGTGTATATGTGGCTGATTTAGAAGGGATTCGCCCAGAAAGTGTGCAAATTGAGTTTCAATTTGATGAGAATGACGGGGTAAGCTGCCAAGTCTCGGCCAATTATCGGAACGTATTGTATTTTGAGCAACAAATATCTGACGCAATTGGTTTTTACTTGGAAGAGATTCATCGTTTTTCATCCTATGCAATGGAAATCATTATTGGTTTTGATGAAGAAGATGGAATTACGAGTGAAATATCATTTATCTATTCATAAAACCCGAGAAAGAACGTCCTGTTCTTTCTCGGGTTTTTTCGATTGCTTAGACATAATTCGTTACGTATTCGTAAACAATATCTTGTACTAATTCATGTAATTCACGGTCATCATTTAATTGTTCGGTAACGATTTGTTCGTACAGTTTATCTAGCATATCAGCTGTAATCCACTGTTCGTGTTCTCCTCTATATTGCATTAACGCTCGTTTAATCATCTGCTTTACAAACTGTCCATCCACTTTTAGTCTTTCCTCCCTTAAGCTAATTTTAGTATAGCTAAAATTTTGTATTGTTCCTAGCGAAAAAATTTTATTGAAATCGAACGTATATTCGTTTAATATATGTTTATAATAAAAATAAGAACATTAGTTCTGCTATTTTTTGGAAAATCGGAGTGATATGTATGAGCATTTGTTATGAAGAGTTACCACATCATCGGATATTATGCATCGATATGAAGAGCTTTTATGCAAGTTGTTCTGCGGTCATGCTCGAATTAGATCCATTAGAATGTTATTTAGCAGTTGTTGGAGATGTGGAGAGGGAAGGAAGTATCGTACTTGCAGCTTCTCCGCGATTAAAAAAGGAATTTGGGATTAAAACAGGATCAAGGGTTTTTGAAATACCAAAAGATCCGCGAATCAAAATTGTAAATCCTTCAATGTCAAAATATCTAGAAATCTCAACGAACATAGTAAAGTTATTAAATGAATTTGCACCTTTAGAGGATCTACATGTATATAGTGTTGATGAATGTTTTTTAAAGGTGGATGGAGTGAAGAGATTATGGGGGGATGCATGGGAGATTGCCGAAAAAATTCGTACTGAGATTATGGCAAGATTTCAATTACCTTGTTCGATTGGGATTGGACCGAACATGCTTTTGTCGAAGCTCTGCTTAGATTTAGAAGGAAAAAAAGATGGGATAGCGGAGTGGACTTATGAAGATGTAGAAAAAAAACTATGGCAGGTGAGTCCTCTTAGTGAAATGTGGGGAATCGGTAAAAGAACCGAACGAACTTTAAATACAATGGGTATTTTTACCGTAGGACAGTTAGCGAAATATCCTCTTCATTTGCTGGAGAAGAAATTCGGAGTGATGGGAAATCAACTATATCATCATGCGTGGGGAGTAGATCTATCTGAGCTAGGTGCGCCAATAATGAACGGACAAATTAGCTTTGGTAAAAGCCAAATATTAATGAGAGATTATACGAAAGTCGAAGAAATTAAATTTGTTATTCGTGAAATGTGTGAAGAGGTTGCACGCCGAACTCGTAATGCTAGAAAGGCAGGGCGTACGATTACATTAGGAATTGGATATAGTCGGGAAGAATTCGGTGGAGGATTTTCACATGCGTTTACAATGGATGAACCTACAAATATTACTTCAGATTTGTATGAAATCTGTACAAAACTATTTGATCGATATTATGAAGGGAAGACAGTTCGGCAAATTCTCATTTCTCTTTCGAATATTGTAAGTGATGAAATCATGCAGTTAAATTTGTTTGATCAGAAAAAACCTCAAAAGCGCAATTTAGGATATGTGATGGACGCAGTCCGAAAAAAATACGGATCATCTTCGCTCCTCTGGGCTGTTTCTTATGCGGAAGGAGGAACAGCACTTGCCCGAAGCAAGCTGGTAGGTGGACATAAAGGTTAAAAATTTCCTTTTGTCCTTTTCCCCTGCAAGTGAAAGCCACTAGTTCTACCTAAGGTAAAAAGAGAAGAAAAGGAGAAGAATGCCGATGATTCGTGACCGTGGCACAATTAAATGGACGTCAATGATGTTACCAGAACATGTAAAAATGCTTCGTGATTGGAAAGTATCACAAAATTATGAACAACAAAAAGATGTAGATGAACAACTATTAGAGGAAATGAACCGTCATCTTCAACAGGCAATTCACGAAGATGAAAGTGTACAAATTACTTATTATAAAGACCACTATCACCATAATGTAAAAGGAAAAATAGGGAAAATTAATTTACACCAAAATAGGTTATCTATTTATGAAGAACAAGCTGGATATATGGAGCTGTTATTAAGTGATATTGTGGATGTGAAGATTGGATCTTGAACAGTCCAAAAAAATAATTAACCATTAACGAAAATCCCCCCTTTTTTAAGTACATATACATCGAAAGGGGGAGTTGAAAATGGCACAAATTGCTACTCAACAACTAACATTGTATGTAAATTTACATGCAGGAAAAGATGCACAAGGAAAAATCATTATCAAGAGGAAGGCATATAAAAATGTCCGAGTTGATATTGATTTAGTGAAGCTAAGTGAAATCGGTAATGCCTTAGCATCATTGCAAGATCTACCGTTAGTAGAGCTAGAAGTATTAAGCAATGGACTACTTTTAAACAGTTTATAAAAAAGGAGGAAAGCGATATGATTCAAACATTAGAACTCAAATTTTTGAATGAAAACGAAAAGGTTGTTACGCTAACAGTAGACAATCCAACAATTCCAGTTAATCCAACACTAATCAATCAAGTAATGGATAAAATTGTAGCAAACAACGTATTCACCTCTACAAGTGGAATTGTCGTAGCCAAACAAGGCGCACGCTTGGTTGGTAAGGAGATTATTGAGATAGAGTTATAAGCTCTATTAGGGAAAGAGTTTTGTAGTCAGTTTTTAGACCTTCTGAAATTTATGTAGATGAATTACAAAAAACTTAATTAGACTGATTGCAAGCGCTTGTCTTTCGAGGCGCGGAGTTACCATAGACGGTAATGAGCACCGCAGACAGGCGAAGTAACGAAGAAAGCGAGCGGTTGGCGGGCAGTCTAAAGACCTTCTGAATGCAGAAGGTCTTTTTTTGCGTTATAATAATAAAGAATGAAATCATAAAATAGAAAATAGTTAAATTGTAATAAGAATGCTTTAGTAGAATTGGGGAATAGTTAGCATTCAGATTATAAGAGAATAGTAGAAAAGGAGAGAACGACATGGCACTAATTGCAATTGATATGGATGGTACACTGGTAAATGGTAAGAATGGAATACCAATGGAAAATATTGAAAGCATCAGGGCGGCACAAAAGGAAGGAATCCATGTTGTCATTTCTACAGGTAGAATGTATGAAAGTGCAAAGGAAGTATTAGATGAAGCTGGTCTAACTTGTCCAATTGTCTGTTTAAATGGCTCTCAAATATATGACTATGAAGCGAAAATTTTGCACAACGATTCAATGGATAAAGAAATTTTTGCGAAAGCCTTAAGCATATGTGAAGCGGAAAATAAAACATTTATTATTAGTACTAGTGAAGGATCATTTACAAAGTGTCGAGATACACTATATGATGAATTTTTTACTGATAAGCAAACTGGCAAGACACACAAAGTGACAGCTACTTTAAGAAAGGTTCGAACTTACTCTTCTATTGAAGATTTTAATGATCTTGATGTATATAAAATATTATTTCTTTCCAAGAATGAAGAGGTTATTAGTCGCATTCGTCAAAAACTAATGCAAGAAGAGGGACTACTAATTACTTCGTCGGGCTCAAATAACGTTGAAATTAATGCAGCAAATGTAAGTAAAGGAGCGGCATTATTAAAGCTTGCACCAATCCTTGGAGTAGATTTAAATGAGAGCATGGCAATTGGAGATAGTTTTAATGATGTTTCTATGTTTAATCGAGTAGGTTTTCCAGTAGCTATGGGAAATGCGAAAGAAGAACTAAAAAGCTACTGTACATTTGTTACAAAAACAAATGAAGAAGCAGGAGTAGCCCATGCAATCTATCATTTTTTAGATCAAAAACAAAAATTGAAGCAAAGTTAATTAAATTCAGTTTGTTGACCGGCAATAGAGGGAGTTCAAAAGTCAAGGTACTTTTGAACTCCCTTTTTTTATGGGATATTTTGCTGATTTTCTTTGGTTCTGCTAAAGTCGATGTTGATTTTCCTTATCTAATTAAATGGCAGGATAGTTTAAAAAGAGTTATTCGAATTTATGATAAAATTTAGAATAAAAAGGAGGGGGAAATAATGAAGTTTTATCTTGCATCAAGTCTTAAAAATATGGAATTGGTTAGGTATGTTAGTAAAATTTTAATAGAAAAAGGATTCATTAATACATATGATTGGACAACAAATGAAAACGTTACAACACTTGAAGAACTAAAAGTAATAGGTCAAAAAGAGAAGGAAGCTGTAATTAAAGCTGATTTTGTTGTTGTTTTGTTTCCAGCAGGAAAAGGAAGCCATATTGAATTAGGTATCGCTCTTGGAAGTGGTAAAAAAGTCTATTTATATTCACCAAACAAAGAAGTAGATAATTTTGAAACTACGAGTACATTTTACCATTTGCCTGAAATCGAAAAATGCTTTGGTACAATAGAAGATTTAGTGACAAGTATAGAGTCTAAATCAAAAAAAGTATTGAACTAACGCATGCGATAGTTGAAGATCACGAATCACAAAAGTGGCTCGTTTATTATTGAACAAAATGGCAGTTTAGTTGAACAAGGTTGCATAGGAAATGGGATTATTTACTTTAGAAATTATGGAGAAATTTCTGTTGAAATTGAGAATTGAATAATATTAAATTACAAAATTATGATGCTAAGTTTTTTCTCAGAAGGGATAAAAATGAAACGGTTATATAGTTTTTTAATGTATTTTTTGGTTTTATTTATAGGGGATTTAGTAATAAACGCAATTTTTAAAGATGGTTTAAATGTCTTTACATCCTTTTCTGTGGCATTAGGTTTTTCTTTGGGAATTACGGGTATTAGTTTCATTAGAAAATCAAAATTAGTAAAAGACGATCTAAAAGGAATCGCAAAACTAATGTATCAGGATGTTTCAGATGATTATTGGGACAAAGAGAACCTTACTAAAAAAAAATTTAGATTTCTCTATCGAAAGCATTCGTTATATTGATTTGTATATTACAAGATTAATGAATACTGAAGTGGGAAATGAACTGTTGATTGAGCATTTAGACAATTTTGTATTTCGAATAGGTGCATATATAGGTAAAGTCATTAAAGTTAAAATCAAACAGGATTTTTACTGGTATGAATTTGACTCTGTTATAAATCATTCTTCCATACTTGATGGAGTATATAGCTGTTTCAAACCACAAACTGTTCTTTACTCTAAAAAAAGAGATGTAGTTATATCACCTTTATTAGTGGTATCACAATTCTTAGAAGGAAACTCAGCCTATCCAAATTTCTTAATTTATGTTGAAGAAATGGTTAGGGGAAATTCTTAAATATTAAATTTGATAATAATAAATTCAAAAACAAAACGTGAAAACCTTATGCAACTAACGCATGCGCTAGTTGAACAAATCAAGGAAGCCGATGATCTTTCGGCTCCCATTTTAATATCAGGTGGTTAGTATTAAAGTACTTCCTTATTCAAAAATAAGAATATCTAATTTTTCTTGGTAAAATTTATTAATTATAATGAAATTAAGATATGGTAAAAAGGAACTTATAGAAAATCACAAATTTTTAATCTTTATCTTAGCATCTTTCAACTATGATTGTTTGGAAAAATTATAATTTAAGGTGAAAATATGGAAATATGAGATTAATTTATAAGTTATTTATTATTATTCGGATGAAAAATTATTGGAGTATATATGAATTATATTATATTTTTATTTGTTGCAATTATAATTAATGCTTTAGCCATTTTTTGTTTATTTATTTTAGACAAACAAAATAATAAGAAACGAATTAGAAAAAATAAACAGATAGAACATAAATAATGAAAAAGCATATCAAGTAACATTTACTGAGATTTGGCAAAAAGCAAAACTTAGGAGCTAATTGATCAATTAGTTCCTATTTCTGTATTTAGCAGTTTTGTTAACAAATTGTAAATTTTATATTTTAAAGTAAAAGCATTTCCTTGTAATGAGAAATGCTTTTTATTTTGGTTTAAAATTAAAAGATATTCAATAACAATAATAATATAATAAAAAAAGATATAAATTTATTGTAAAACAATAAAACATGCGTTAAAGTCGTATTATTATTACAAGTGAGGTGTTTTAAATGAATGTTAGAAGAGGTTCTGCCACTTTCTTAAAGGTCATTATTTTTCTGGTTGGAATTGCAGTGTTTACTTTGTGTATTTATTGGATGCCTGTATTAACCATTAAAGATATAAAAGCACATCCAGGTGGGGATTACTCGCTATATCCCCTCTTAGTATGTGCTTATGGAATCTGTATTACATTTTCTTTTACGTTGTATCAAGTATATAAACTATTAACCTATATCGAAAAGAACAACGCTTTCTCCGAGTTATCTCTTAAATCTTTGAAGGTTATAAAAAAGTGTGCTTTTACAGCCATTTTCTTCATTGTGTTAATGATAATAAGCTTAAAGATGATTTCTAAAATAACAGGAGATGATGCAGCAGGTCCTATATCGCTAAGTCTGATGGGTATTTTAGCAACAAGTATCATAACAGCCATTGTGGACGTACTTCAAAAGCCATTAAAAAATTTCCTAGATAAAAAATAGATATAACTTTATTATTAATTTCTCTACCAATGAGCAAAAAATGATAATGGAACTGTATTCTTTTTCCTTGGAAAATTAATAGGGGATAATATCATTCGGCGGTCTTTTTTATTGTACTAAAATTCAATAAGGATAAATTATATTTTCTACTTTAAGTAGCACTTTCTAGCCCTTAGTGCTTCTTTTTTTATGAGCAAATAATAAAAGTTACTTAAGAAAGTTTTCAAGGAAGAAGAATATATTCAGCACATAAAAAACATCGTCTTAGAGGCGCATTGTTGGTAAAAAAATGTAATTATTATCTGAGATTCTATTTCTCTTAGCAAAGGAATATCAAATATTAAAATAGAAAGAAATGAAAAATTATTGGAAGGAGAGGGAGATGGGAAATGGAAAGGTCTTAAAGAGAATGATTCTTTGGCACGCTATATACGTCATATTAGCTTTGATCGGATTCTATCCATCAATGGCAACTGGATTCTATTTCGATGGCGCTACTATAACGATGCCTATTTATTTCGCTTACTATTCATATCCATGCTTTATTCTAACATTTGTACTACTCGCAGTAATCTCATGGATATGCTTTGGACTTGGTAAATATAAGATTATCAGATGGTTAAATGTAATACCTTTCTTTTGGATTTTCTGGGGGATCTTCTGGATTGTTTTTTTAGAATTAAACAATAAATAACAAAATGGGGAATCAGAATGAAAAAAGTTATTTTGATAGCTTGTCTGTATCTTCCCTTTTTATTATTATTAGAGCCTTATACAGGGGGAGTATTTGATTTGCACTTCAATAAGAAAAATGCAGCAGGTTTAGCAAGCTCTGATAAAATCATCCGCTCCCAAGAGATTGGAGATGGTCGAGAGGTCATATTGTATAAGTTTAAATTAAAATATAGACCTGAAGAGGGTGGAGAGAATGAAGGGTTTGGTGTTGCTTTAATCAAAAAAAAGCAGGGTTTTCTGTATCAGTTTGATAGTGCCAGCTCTCCTTTTGTGATTAATAAGGATTGTCCTTTCGTATACAGCGGTTACGTAGATAGTAAAGAGCAATATATATTTGCCATCCAGACCGCTAAATCTTCTCAAATTCAATATATCGCTATTGCCAATCAATCGAAACATGATCAGTTCTCGCTGGGTGAAGCTAGGGCTAATCATGATGACTATAAAGTTATGGAAGTGAAAGATCATTACGCATTATTGGTATTTAAGTCATTCTTAGACGACCGGAACTAATATTCGATAGTAAAGGAAATTTGGTAGCAGAGCAAAGAGGCGATGACATTGCTAGATACGTAAATAAACCGAATAAATCTAAAAACAAAGTTGTGATGGAGAATAATTGAATAACGACAAATAGTTTCGATCAAATTATTGCATATATTAATGGAAACAGAATTTTTTGGGAGGGTGAGCAAAAAGGGAATTTTGATATCTACATGTACGATTTAAGTACTAAACATGAGACGCTATAGTCCGGCATCTTTTTAGGATGCCGGACAAAGAATCCTCCAGCAAGGGATTCTCTTTTTGGGGTTAATTTATATTTTAGGCAAAGACAAACAAGCTTATAAAAAGAGAGAAACTCACAGAATAAGTTTCTCAAAAAAATAGGTGATATTGGTAAAAAATTAAAACAAGAAATGTAATATTCTAATATAAAAATTAATATTAATTGTTTTAGTCATACGCCTTTTTTAGAAATTTTTCCACGCATTAAACAACTAAAGCATGCGTTAGCCAAACATGAATCCTCAGATTCACAACAGTGAATGGGAGTTTTTAATGCACTTCCATGGTAGTTGAAGAAACATCTATAAAATTCTCACCATTTCAAAATGTTCCACTGTTGGAAATGGGTCGTAAAAATGATGAAGTTGCTTTTTCCAATCTTGGTATTCACAAGATTGCCTAAAACCAATTGTATGGTCCTCCAATGTCTCCCACTGCACCAGTAATAAATACTTCCCTTTTACTTCCATGCATTGTTGTAATTCATGTGATACGTACCCTTTCATGGAAGAAATAATTTTTGATGCACCTCGAAAAGCTTCTTCATATTGTTCTTCCATACCTTCCTTAACATATAGCATAACAGCTTCCAATATCATTACATCACCCCAATTATTTAGATTCAAAGTATATTATTCAACAAATTTTACTATTCACCTTTAAGTATCCTTATTCCAATATCCTGCCATTTACTTTAATAAAAATAAGCCACAACAGTGGCTCGTGATCTTCAACTAATGCATGCAATAATTTATTACATGATCGACGATTTGTCGGTGAAGAACTGCAAACATTTTGATTATTTTATTGATAAAGCTTGTTTTGTATCCAAATTTTTCCTTCAACCTATTTTATAGACATAAAGATTGTGTGGACTAACATAATCTAAATATAAACTATAAAGGATGTGGAAGGTTAAAATGGATGCAACCTTAAGTATAATTCCAATCATTATGTTGCTTTTTTACGTAGCAATTCCTGTATGTCTTATAATAGTAATCTACTACTTCTATAAACTATTTAAAATCCGAAACGAGGAATTAAAGAAGCAAAATGAACTATTAAATCGGATTGTAAATGTACTAGAGAGGTCATAGACTTTTGCAATACATATGTTTTAAAAGAACTTAGTCTGATGATGGCTAAGTTTTTTTTAATCTAATAAAATTGAAAAAAAATAAAAAAACTAGTGGACATGCTGTAACGAAAAGAAAAAACTTTCATATTAATAAAATATATAGACAAGCCTTTAATATGTTACTCCTAAGAGGAATTATGTCTAATAATAAGAAAAGGTGATAGTATGAGACATCCAAGACCGCCAAGACATCATTTTCCACCAATACCTCCTGGCGAAAGTTTTGCATTTGTTACGAATAGTGGTGGAACAGTTTCCGTTATAAAAGAAGGTACAATTGTAACTTTTCCATCATTTCAGTATTTAGGTGAAGGAATTACAATTGATCAAGCAAATGATCGACTAACAGTTGAGGTACCAGGTAATTATTTTATTACTTACACAGTGAATTTAAATGCACTATTAGACGTATCTACAAGACTATTAGTAAATGGTAGACCTATAAATGCATCAGCAATCGTAAATGAAGTGAATAGATCCATTTACGGTAGCCAATTGATCTTACCATTAGACGCTGGAGATACAATTTCACTTCAATTGTTTGACTTTGTTGGAGATGTTAAGTTGTTACAAGGCGCTGGGGCAACAATCAATCTATTCAGAGTTCATTAGTACAAGATTTAATCATTACTCCTCAAAAAATTCCCTATTCTGTTACAAAAATGCACTGCTTTTAAAAAGTAGTGCATTTTTTAATAAGTTAAAATCATAAAGTAATAAAGGTGAATCTAGTAATAACCACGAAAGTACATATCGTAAAGTATAAAATTAACAAGGGAGAATGATCTATGAGTAAAAAAGAGTTTCTATTAGATCAATTAGAAGTCTGCCGAAATGTTGAAAGTTGGATTCAGCCTTTAAGTGTTGCATTGGAGAATTTAAGTTTAGATGATATAAGTTGGAGACAAAATGATTTTACTCATACGATTGGTGAAATCGTATACCATCTGTATTTCTATAATGAACGGTGGTTGAGAAGATTTAAAGGAGAAATACCAACTGAAGTAATTGAAAGTAATGCCTCAACTTTTCGGGAAATAGAAAATTTAACAAAAGAAGATTGGCAGGCGCTTGTTAAACGGTTAGATGAAAATTTAGCGAATTGGCAGCAAGCTATAAAAGAAGCAGATGAATCCAGGCTTTATGAACAAATTCCAAATTTTCCAGTAGATGCAATTTGGTGGGGAGCATTATCTAATCTATGTACTCATAATGCTTATCATATCGGGCAAATCCTCTACATACGAAAAGCACAAGGTTCATGGGTATCAAAAGAAGAGTAGGAAGCTAATATGGATAATAAACAGACAAATCATTAAATAATTAATATTGCCGTATAAGAAATAGTAGGCTATTTTGGAAGAAGTAGGAATTAATGGAAATAGAATTGAAAAAAAGATAAATAAGGGAAATTGGGGAAGAAAAGATGATCACACAAAATGTTAGGGGTTACATTTTGAAAAAGTACAATATAAGCGAAGCGAATTTTTTAGGAAAGGGACAAGAAGCAGAAGTTTACTCTTATGATCAAAAAAGAGTCTTAAAATTATATAAACCAACCGCCTATTCAAAGCTAGAAATATTAAAGCAATTTTATGAGTCAATGAACTCTAGTGATGCAAATTTTGAATTACCAAAAATTCACGAGATTATAAAAGAGAAGGACGTTGTTTTAACGATTGAAAAACGAATTGAAGGTAGAAATATTCAAAAGGATTTATCAAATTATGATGAGCAAGAATTAGATCTATTCTTTGAAAACTATCTATCTACAATATTAAGTATTCAAAGGATTGAATTAGAAAAACAATTTAAAGGTATCAAATTATTAAGTGATTATGATGAAATTTCTTCAAAGGACTGGAACGATTTTTTAAAACAATCGTTACTAAGAAAGAATACAGAAGTAGATCATTATTTGAGAAGAGATGTATTAGATTACGAAGTGAAATTAAAACGATTAATGGATGCATTTTCGGTTGGATATGAAGGGGAATATGCATTAGTACATGGTGATTATTATCCATCAAATCTATTAGTAAATGCAGATGGACAAATTAATGGTGTAATTGATTTCGGATTAATGACGTTATATGGAGACCCATTATTTGATGTTGCATTAAGCTGGATTTTATTTGATTTATATGATGAATTGGGTGAAACAAAGCTAGAAAAATATTTAAATAAAGTAGTTAATCGATTAGGCGAAGAGGTTAGAATTACAATACATTTGTACGTTCTCTTTTATAGTATCTATTCGGCAAATTTCTTTTCGGAAACTTGCAGTGATGGACACTACCAATGGAGTGTTCGTAATTTAAATAACGAAAAGTTTTGGGCTGCACTAGAAAATTAATGAAAATATGAAACTAGTAATAAAAAAATGCTCACTATTAAATAGTAAGCATTTTTTTGTTTATTTATTTACTTCTGATTTAACTAAACCAGCTACAAGTATATAACGCTGTGGTGCATGTCCAATAAAATTAAACGGATAACAAGTGCTTACCGTTAAAGTTGGTCTTGGTTTTGGGATAATAACAGTGCGATCATCTTTATCAACGATGCGAATCTTATGAACTTTGTAAGTAAATGTACCAGCCGAAGTTTTAACTATTAACGGATCGCCCACTTTTACTTTGCCAAGCTCACGGAATACAGTATCTCGATGTCCAGCAAGAACACTATTATCTCGTTCACCTGGCATCACAGATTTAGCATAATGACCTATTCCTTTTGCAAGCTCATCCTCATCTGTCCCGTGGAAGATTGGTAGAGTTGCAGAAATTCGAGGAATCGTTAATGTACCCATTTCATCGCCAAATTTAGGATAAGTCTTGTAAAGCGGTTCGTCTCTTTTAATTTGCTTCAATTTAGTTGCTGTTTCTGTTTTGATTTCTTTTTTGAAATCATCCTTAGACTGTTTGTACAGCACATAGGTTTTGATTAAAGAATAAGCATTTGTTGTAGCAAAAAATAATCCGACAATAAAAAGGAGTGCTGAAAAAATAAGTATAACTTTTCGTTTACGATTCATAGCTTATCGTTTAACAATTACCTTTTTACGTAAAACAACAGCAGCTAACATCATTACCATACCAACCATTGTCAATTCAGTTGTATGAGTTGCAGTAGTTGGAAGTTTACCGCCATTTTCCGTTCTTACTGTAACAGTTGATTTAGTTGGTTTTGGGTTTTTAATTGCTTTTTGAGTATCTTTAACGATATCTACTATTTCGTCATCACCAATAAGTTCATCTGGTGAAAATAAAGCGTCTAATAATAGATTACCAGCGTTATCATAAATCTCTAAATATACTTTTATATTTTCCATAGAATCCATAGAATCATCCATAGTAAGTAATTTAGCAAAAGTTAAAGGAGTTTTAACGCCATTTTGTTCAATTGCAACTTTAATATCAATTTTTAAAGTAGATTGAAGCTCTTTTACGATATTCATTAATTCTACTTTTAATTCAGCTGGTAATTCTTCTGGAGCAGTCTCAGTATCCATTGAGAAAAATTCAGGATAATTTTCTTCTAAAGCAGATGCACGTTCTCCTAATGCTTCTAATTTTGCTTCAACAGCAGGGTCGTCATTCACAACTTTTTCTATATAAGCAGATAGGTTAGTAATTTCTGCTTGAGTAATTCCAAACTCAGTAAGAGCACTAGAAATATCATCCATAGAAGGGAAATCATCTTCGCTACCGCTACCTGACTCATCTTCATCTAAATAAATTAAGTTTTCGATATCAGAAGTAAAATAATACGTATCTAGTAATGATGCATTTTTGTCCATATCATCATAGTAAACTGCTAGATCGATAATTTCATCTTCAGTGTAACCGTACTCATCTAAAAGATCGTCTAAAGTTTTTTGTGTAAGTCTTTCACCTAAAGTATCTTTCAACT
Source organism: Bacillus sp. AFS053548 (assembly GCF_002575105.1). NCBI lineage: Bacteria > Bacillati > Bacillota > Bacilli > Caryophanales > Bacillaceae > Bacillus > Bacillus sp. AFS053548. Next base: position 76,663 of record NZ_NUHI01000006.1, read on the forward strand.
CATCAACTGAATCGAAATCAGAGATCGACTCACCGTAGTAAGAATTTAAATAATCCTCTAATTGTTGTTGAGTTAGGTCGATACTAACTAAATAAGATTTTAATTCATTTGCATTTGGTGCTGCATATGCAGTTACACCTGGTAATACTAATGCTGCAGATAAAACGACTGAAGCTAATACCTTTTTCATATTGTTTCCCCCTTAGTACATTCCCTAAATGTAAATGTGATTAGATCGGTTTTATGAATGATTCAAAGGTAATAAAGGTATGAGGGCATAAGAAAGCCGATTATTTAAAATTGCTCAATAATCGGCGCCAGAAAAATAAAATTATTCTGATTCTTTAGGAGCTCGAACGACAGATTCGAATTTTCCTTTATGAGTACCGTCACAATATGGTAATTTACTTGACATGCCGCAGCGGCATAATGAGAAAGCTGCTTTTTGCGGATATGTATTCCCTTCAGCATCAACTAACTCAACCGTGCCAGTGACACGTAAAGGACCATTATCTAAAACCTTAATTTGAACATCAGACATATTAATTTTCCTCCTACACATCTTAGAATTATTATATATTACATTTATGTTAAAATAAATGGGGTAATTTAATAAAGTATTAATTTTTAACATGAAATTAGCATGGATTTATTATAAAATGAAAAGGTTGTTTTTTTTTATCCTAAAAAATATTAAAGATAAACTAAGAAAAATTTAAGTTAAGGAGTGACAATTCATGATTCGAATAGCAAAAAAAGAAGATGCCAAACAAATTGTCCCTCTAATTGTACAAGCGATTGAAGATATTGTATTTATGTTAACAGGGACATCATCATACGAACAAGCAACCCCAATTTTAGAATATTATGTTCAATCTGAACAAAATCGACTAAGTTACCATAATTGCTTAGTTAAAGAAATTGAAGGAAAAGTAGTAGGAGTGATTGTAGCCTACCATTCCATGGAACTATCAGTACTTGATCGTGAAATGCTTGAAATAATAAGTCGTAATTTAAATATTCAAAATGTAAAAGTAGATAAGGAAGCAGATGATGAAGATTTTTATATTGATACATTGTCAGTGCATCCAGATTATCAAGGCAAAGGAATTGGAACTGAATTATTAGAAGGATTACTTTCTTTTGCCAAAAACAAAGGGATTTCACGAGTTTCATTAAATGTAGATCAAGACAAACCTTCTGCTCGCCGACTATATGAAAAAGTGGGATTTAAATATGAGAAAGTTAGATTTATTATGAATCATTCATACGATTATTTAGTGTTCCCAATAAATGAAAAAATATTCGAAACAAAAGTCGTTTAAGATGCATCCTTTCGATTGTTTAAGTTAAAATTAAGTTTGAACAATAGGAGGGATACATATGAATTTTTTTACATTTGCAAATCCAACAGAATTAATATTTGGTAAAGATAGTGTACAAAAGTTAAAAGAAAAGGCTGCTAGCTTTGGAAAGAATGTTTTACTTGTATACGGTGGTGGAAGTATTAAGAGAAATGGCCTATACGATCAAATAGTAGGCATTCTTAAAGAAGCTGATAAAACAGTTTATGAACTAAGCGGAGTTGAACCAAATCCGAAATTATCAACAGTTCATAAAGGTATACAAATTTGTAAAGACGAAAATATTGACTTTGTTTTAGCTGTTGGTGGTGGTTCTGTAATCGACTGTACAAAAGCTATCGCAGTTGGAGCGAAATTTGATGGTGAGATTTGGGATGTTATTACTCGTAAAGCATTCCCAACAGATGCATTAAAATTTGGAACAGTATTAACGCTTGCAGCAACGGGTTCAGAAATGAACGCTGGGTCAGTTATTACAAATTGGGAAACAAATGAAAAATTAGGTTGGGGAAGTAAATTTAGTTACCCAACGTTTTCAATTCTAGATCCTCAAAATACGTTTACAGTTCCTCGTGATCAAACAGTTTACGGATCAGTGGATATAATGTCACATGTTATTGAGTCATATTTCCACCATGGAACGAATACAAAAATTCAAGATCGTTTCTGTGAGGGGATTTTAAAAACAGTAATTGAAACTGCTCCAATCGCAGTAGAGAAATTGGATGATTATGAAGCGCGTGAAACGCTATTATATAGTGGTACGATGGCATTAAATGGGATCTTAAGTATGGGTGTCCAAGGTGATTGGGCTACACATAATATTGAACATGCAGTTTCTGCAGTAACAGATATTCCACACGGCGGAGGATTAGCCATTATTTTCCCTCATTGGATGGAATATGTAATGAGCGAAAATGTTGATCGTTTCTGTCAATTTGCAGATAGAGTATTTGATATTAGGCAAGAATCAATGTCAAAAGAAGAATGGGCATTAGCTGGTATTAAAGCTTTACGTACATTCTGGAACCAGATAGGTGCGCCAAGTCGTTTAAGTGAGTACGGTATTACAAAAGAGCAACTACCTGAAATGGCTGCTAAAACGGTTAAATACGGTCCATTCGGTTACTTCAAAAAATTAGATCAAGAAGATGCATTGAAAATTTTAGAGGCAGCTCTTTAAGAATAAAAACTGGACAGAGAAATAACTCTGTCCAGTTTTTATATTGAATGATGGTTAACGCCAATATTATTTAAAAAAGATGAAACAATAGAATAGTAATCATCTTTGTTTTCATTTAAACTCATAGCGTGAGCACCATTTTCAGCAATGAATAGTTCTCTCTTATTTTGATTTTTCGCTTCAAATAATTTAAGTGTATGTGTAAATGGAATATAAGGATCTGGTTTACTATGAACAAATAAAACGGGATTTTTAATATTATGTGTTGCCAGTAAAGGGGAAATATCTTTAATGAAAAATCCATTCCGAAGCTTTAACCAAATGCTAGAAACTGGAAGGATTGCCCATTTAGGAAGTTTATAATCCATTTTCAAACGATATGTAAGCTGTTCCTCAAATGTAGAGAACGCACAGTCTGAAATATAGAAGGCTGCAGAATCCTCAACAAAACCAGCATATTGTAACATTGTGCAAGCTCCCATTGACTCCCCATGAATGCCAAGAACAATCTCACCTTTTAAATCCTTTAAATATTGAACCACAGTTTGTAAGTCATATTTCTCATAATATCCGTAGCTAGTTGTTTGTCCACCTGACTCCCCATGTCGCCTATGATCATAAGTAAGTACATTAAAACCAAGCTTTAAAAATAGCTCAGCATATTTAATAGAGTTATTCTTATTAACCGTTATACCATGTGTAATAATAACCCAATTATTTGTATCAAAGGCCTCAAACAAGTATCCCTTTAATTCATACCCATAACGAGATTGAATAGAAAAGGGTTGTTTTTGAACAGAACGATACAATCCTTCATCAAATCGGAAATTTTCCAACTCGCGCTGATAAATAAACTCAAGTGAATTTGTTTTCATAAACAAAACTTGCTGCGTAAAATAATAGCCAACTCCAATAAAATAAATGAGAAAAAGAACAGCTACAACAAGCCAAATCATCATAATAGAACCATCACTCTCTATCCAAAAAGAATATCAAGAATTGTAGTTAACTCACCACGGGTTTTACCTTCTAAAATTGAAGGATTATAAACCTCAACAAAACCACAATTTAAACAAGAAACAAATAAAAAATGATTATAATCAATATCAAGTAGCTTACTTAAACCTGAACCAGACATTGATACTTCTTTAGTTTTAGCGTGTGTATGTTTACATTTCGAACAAACAAATTTATCCTTTAACAATTCTTCTGCTCTAGCCATAAAAAACCCTCCTTTTTAGTAAAGTGTATCATAGGAAAAAGAAAATTTATTAAATGGATTTTGACAATTAAATCAAAAATGATAAGTTTGAAAATTGATCATTGATCGCTTAATGTTCATAAAAAATCCTCCCATGATATAACAGATTCATGAGTAATGGAGTTTGATTACCCATAAGCTGTCTATGAGGAAGTAAAAAGGGAAGATATACTTTGGACAATCCTTCTTTTTACTAACTGAGTATCTTTGAATGATACAAATATCAGCAAATTTTGTTTTTGTAATAGATATCAAATTATTACAAGGGGAATCGATATGAGCGTTAAATTTTTTTCACTATCGCCAACAGCTTTTCAAGTGTTGAAAGCAGGAGAATCGCATCCTAAAAAAGTAAAGCGAATTGTGTATGGACAAGCAACATGATGCAATGGTGTAGCAACGCTTTATTTTACAGACAATGGGTTAGCCACTGGTAATCCATTGTTAACAGCGATCGACTATGCAGTGGCAAGTGTATATTCTACAAACGTTAATATAAATGCAAGACCGAGAGAAGAATGTCGCTGGAAAAAATGTAATTTGCACTTGTTAAGAATGGTTTTGTAAAGGCTCTAAGTGGGAAATGTTGTGTGTCAAATAGATTCAATTAATTTAAGATGTTTAAAAGTAGAGATTCAAATGAATATATTTTAGGGGACAACTAGACAAGAGATTATAATTTATGATAAATTATACAAGAAAAATTCCTTTAAAAACTACATATTTTAAATCGATGAAAAGGAAAGTAGTTTTTGCTATATTCGATAGCGAGCTAGGGACGGTGGAAGCCTAGTGATGAAGCATGAATGAAGAACACCTTTGAGTTCTAACCGAACGGGATCTCTTAAGTAGGCTTAGACGTTACCAGCACGTTATTAACTGGGATAAGCAGTGTTAGCTTTAAAGTTGGTCATATTATGACAATTTGGGTGGTACCGCGGAAGTTAGTCTTTCGTCCCTTTTATAGGGATAGAAGGCTTTTTTTATTGGAAAATTAACATAAGGAGGCTAATTATGATAAAGACTGTAGTAAAAGATTTATACAGAAATCAAGAAAATTTTAAAGACAAAACCGTTCAAATTTCAGGATGGATTCGAACTCTTCGTGATTCTAAAACAATTGGTTTTATGGAGTTAAACGACGGTACATTCTTTAAGAGTGTACAAATAGTATTTGAGGACAATCTTGATAATTTCAAAGAAATTACGAAGTTACCGATTAGCTCTACTGTTTTAATAGAAGGTGAATTTATTCCAACTCCGGAAATGAAACAACCTTTTGAAATTAAGGCAACAAAAATTGTGATTGAAGGATTATCAGATACAGATTATCCATTACAAAAAAAGAGACATTCTCTTGAATATTTAAGAACAATAGCACATTTACGTCCAAGAACGAATGCATATTCAGCGGTTTTCAGAGTAAGATCACTTGCATCATATGCCATTCATAAATTCTTTCAAGAAAAAGGATATGTTTATGTACATACACCGATTATTACTGGAAGTGACACAGAAGGCGCAGGAGAGATGTTCCGTGTGACTACAATGGATCTGAACCAAGTTCCAAAAGCTGAAGGTGGAAAAGTGGATGACGGCGCGGATTTCTTCGGCAAAGAAACTAACTTAACTGTAAGTGGACAATTAAATGGTGAAGCTTATGCCCTTGCTTTCCGTAATGTGTATACATTTGGTCCGACTTTTAGAGCAGAAAATTCAAATACTGCACGACATGCCGCAGAATTCTGGATGATTGAGCCGGAAGTTGCTTTTGCAGAACTACCAGATATCATGGATCTTGGTGAAGACATGGTTAAGTTTGTAATTAATTACGTATTTGAACATGCACCTGAAGAAATGGACTTCTTTAATAGCTTTATTGATAAAACACTTATTGAAAGATTAAAGAATGCATTAGAATCTGACTTTGGTAGAGTTACTTATACTGAAGCTGTTGAATTATTACAGAACTCTGGTAAAAAGTTTGACTACCCAGTAGAATGGGGAACAGATTTACAAACTGAACATGAACGTTACTTAAGTGAGGAAATTTACAAGCGTCCAGTATACGTAACTGACTATCCGAAAGAAATTAAAGCATTTTATATGAGAGCGAATGAGGATGGCAAAACAGTAGCTGCGACCGACTTATTAGTTCCTGGTATTGGCGAATTAATCGGAGGAAGTCAACGTGAAGAAAGAGAAGACGTCCTTGTAGAGCGAATCAAAGAACTTGGTATGAATGAAGAAGATTACTGGTGGTATCTAGAGCTTAGAAAATACGGCGGTACAAAACATTCTGGTTATGGAATTGGATTTGAGCGACTTGTTATGTATTTAACAGGAATGAAAAACATCCGTGATGTAATACCATTCCCACGTACACCAGGAAATGCAGATTTTTAATATAAAAATGAACAATAGGATGCTGCGGCATCCTATTGTTTTTATGAAGAACCAAAAGAATCTGAGTTTTAGCATTTGAAAAAAGAGAAATAGTAGTTTTATAATAAAAGCAAAGATGAAATACTTCTCTTTCTACTATAAATTAATGATAAAATAATGGAAATGGAAGGTGAAATAAAATGAAAAAAAGAAAACCACAGCAGCCTGTAAAACCGGCGTATGAACAGAAGGAAAAAATATCATTAGGATCATTAATGAATGAAGAAATTCTTCAAAAATTAAAAAATACAAAAAAACAATTGCAAGAAAATGAAACGAAGATAAAGGAGGAAGAAGAAGCACGTATTCGTGAAGAAAAGAGATTACGTGAGAAAAATAAATCATTCGAAGAGTTATTAAACGAGAGCAATATCTCTTGGAAGGACTTTAAATAAGACGCGAAATGACGTCTTATTTTTTTTTTGCATGTGTAAAAAATTAATTTAATCATTTTTTTTATAAGAAATTTCACATTGTGAAATTTTTTGATTGTTCAAAATTTTATAATTTTTTATAGTAAAATTAAGTTAAACAAAAGGTAGTAGGTGGTGTAAATAATTTAAGATCGTGAAATCGTTCTTTTTGAAAGCGCTTTAAAAATTTTCCGAATTCGATTTAAAAAAAATGTTCAAAAAATTACATATCGGAGTGGAGGAATTATTAAATGGGTATTCGTACAGGAGCGCAATATATTGATGGACTAAGATCTAAGAAGCCAGAAGTATGGCTAGGTGGAGAAAAGGTAGAAGATATCGTAAACCATCCAGTTTTCAAACAACCGATTCTAGAGATTGCAAAATTATATGATATGCAGTTCGATCCAGCTTATCAAGACAAAATCACACATATTTGTGAAGAAACTGGTGAGCGAATTTCTAATGCATTTTTAGTGCCTAAGTCATCTGAAGATATTAAAAAGCGTGGAGATTTGTTCGAAGCATATGCAAAGTCAACATTTGGTTTAATGGGAAGAACACCAGATTTCTTGAACATTGTTTTAACTTCAATGGCAAGTAATTCATGGTTTTTAGATAAATATAATCCAGAGTGGTCAAAAAATGTCCAAAATTATTTCAAATTTGTTCGTGATAACGACATCTTCTTAACGCACGCAATTATTAACCCACAAAATGATCGTAGCAAGCCATCTTATGAACAAAAAGATTTATTTACTCATTTAGGTGCTGTTGAAGAAACGGTTGATGGATTAGTCGTTAGAGGGGCTAAAATGCTTGCAACATTAGCACCAATTACAGATGAAGTCATTATTTATTCATTCCCTGGATTCCACGAAGGTGATGAGCGATATGCTTTAGCATTTGCACTTCCGATTGACACGCCGGGATTAAAGATTTTATGTAGAGAGCAAATGCAAGATGGTAAAAGATCATTTTTTGATCATCCATTAGCATCTAGATTCGAAGAAATGGATGCTGTCCTTGTATTTGAAGATGTGTTAATTCCTTGGAATCGTGTATTTATTCATAATAATGTTGAAGCTGCAAATAATCTATATCCAAAAACAGGTATTGCACAACAGCCTGCTCACCAGTCTGGCGTAAGAGGCTACGTAAAATTAGCTTTTGCAGTAGAGGTAGCATGCAGGTTAGCTGATTCAATTGGAGTAGATGTTTATTTAAATGTCCAAAATGACTTAGGTGAATTACTACAATCAGTTGAAACAATTCGTGCTTTACTTCGAGTTTCCGAAATAGAGTATGAGACATTACCTTCAGGCGAAGTAAGACCGGCATGGGAACCACTTGAGACGATTCGTGGCTTGCTTCCAACTATGTACCCAAGAGCAATTGAAGTGATTCAAACAATTGGTGCAGGTGGCTTATTAATGTCACCAACAGAAGCAGACTTTGAACATCCTGAGCTAAGAGATGCTATGGATAAATACTATGTTGGACGTGAAGGGGTATCCTCTTTAGACCGAGTTCAATTATTCAAACTTGCATGGGATTTATGTGGAGAAGCTTTTGGACAAAGAGCACTTCAATATGAAAGATATTATACTGGTGATCCAATTCGAAAAAGAGCCATTTACTATAACCAAATGAAACGTAAGAAAACGTTTAGTATGGTGGACGATGCATTAAACGGAGCAAAAAACTTAAAAGGAGTATCGACTAATCTAGCGAATTCTAAAGTTAACTGATTAATTTTAGAAAGCAGGGATTTTATGAGATTTTTTAGCATCAAAGAGGAGGGGATCTAATGATCTCTTCAGTTCAAAAGATTTCTAGAATATTAGATTGCTTTACAGAAGAAGAACCAGTCCTAGGAAATTTAGCAATAGCTGAAAAGTTAAATATGAATGCAAGCTCGGTCCATCATTTAGTTCGAACGCTTTGTGCTGAAGGGATTTTAATTCAGGATAGTAAGAAAAAGTATCGACTTGGTTGGAAGCTGCTTGAATGGAGTAATCACGTTATGTATCAACAAGACATATATAGTGAAGCCATTCCATTATTAGAAAATTTACTGAAAAATTATGATAGTACCGTTCATATCGGAATGTTTGATAAAGGGGACGTAAGATTTGTCTTAAAAGTTTCCTCTAAACATTCGATACCTGTCCCAACATTTATAGGAGCTAAACGGCCTGCATATTGTACGAGTACCGGTAAAATTCTACTATCATATAATCCAGCATACTTAAAAACAACGATTGAAAAAGGCTTTAAAGCTTATACAACAAATACAATTACGACTATTGATGCATTAAAAAAAGAGATGACTGCGATTAAAGAGAATGGCTATAGCATTAGTAACAATGAAAATGATCTAGGATTATTCGGAATTGCAGCGCCAATTCAAACATATACTGGTCAAACTTTTGCAGCATTAAATATGGTTGGACCAGTTTCGTATATGATGAGCCAAGACATTGGTCGAATGATTCAGGATGTTGTGAAAACTGCTAAAACAGTCTCAAATCAGCTTGGTTATATTAATGCGTAATGATAGCGCTTACTTAAGTTCAAATAAAAATGAATTAATTGGAGGATTAGAGATGAATCTTAAAAGTCGAGTTTTTAATATTTTCAAATTGATTGAGGATAATAAAGAGCTATTAAAACCACCAGTTAATAATAAAGTTATTTGGGAAGATTCAGAGTATGCTGCAATGATTATTGGAGGACCAAATAAACGTAGAGACTTCCATATCGACCCTGCAGATGAATTTTTCTTTCAAATTAAAGGCAATTGCTATGTTGAGTGTATTACACCGGATGGTAAGCGTGAAGTTGTAACAATTGGAGAAGGTGAAATTTTTATGCTTCCTTCTTTTGTTCCACATTCACCTCATAGAGTAAAAGATTCATATGGAATTGTGCTTGAACGAAAAAGAGCAGAAGGTGAATTAGAAAGCTTTGTTTGGTTCTGTGATGAGTGTAATGAAGAGATGCATAAAACGACAGTTCAATTAACGGATATTGGTACGCAAGTAAAAGAAGCGATTGAACAATTTAATGCTAGCCTTGAATTAAGAACATGTAAAAACTGTGGTCATGTCATGAAAGAGGAAGCGGATGAATGGGTATGCGTATAGACTTTCATACACACATAATTCCTGAGGATTTACCGAATTTTTTTGAAAAATACGGTCATGAAAGATGGCCAATTTTACAACCGACATGTTCATGTGGTGCCAATATTATGGTTGCTGGAAAAGTATTTAGAGAAGTAACTGATCAAGTTTGGAGTCCCGAAAAAAGAATTGAGGACATGAATAATGAAGATGTAACAATGCAAGTGCTGTCGCCAATTCCAGTTACCTTTTCGTATTGGGCACCAGCTCCAGCTGCATTGGAAATGGCTCAAATTCAAAATGATTTCATTGCAAATACAGTTAAAAAGAATCCTTCAAAGTTTATTGGATTAGGGACAGTACCAATGCAGAACGCTGAAATAGCTATTCAAGAAATGGATCGCTGTATTCATACACTTGGATTAAGTGGACTGGAAATTGGTACAAATGTAAATGGAACAAATTTAGATAGTGACGAGTTTAGTCCATTTTTTGAAATGGCTGAAAAATGGAATGTCCCATTGTTTATTCATCCGTGGGAAATATTAGCGAAGGATCGTACACCCGATCATAACTTTATGTACACGGTTGGAATGCCGAGTGAAACAGCTTTAGCTGCTGCTAGTTTAACATTTGGTGGAGTGATTGAAAAATATCCAAAATTAAAGATTTGTTTTGCACATGGCGGAGGTTCATTCCCATTTATTCTACCTAGATTAGATCAAGGATGGAAGGTATGGCCTCATTTGCGTAAAACTGCCTATCCACCAAGTCATTATGTAAGTAATTTCTATTTTGATTCTCTTCACTATGATCCTATTAATATTCAATTTTTAATTAACCGATTTGGCTATGACAAAATTGTGATGGGCTCGGATTATCCTTTCTTATTGAGAGAAACGCCACCTGGAAGAGTGATTAATCAAATGGATATTAATAAAGAAATGAAAGAAGCGATTTTAGGAAAAAATGCCCTGAAATTTTTAAATATTAAGGAGGCAGATTTAGTTCATGGAAAACAAAGTATTGACTCCAGAAGATAGATTAATAAGTTTAGGTTATGCACTTAAACCAATAAGACAGGCTTCAGGTAATTATGTAAAGTCTGTTCGTACAGGTAATTTACTATTTACATCTGGTCAAGGTGTAGATGAATACCATGGCAAAGTTGGACGAGAGTTGACGCTAGAGGAAGGATATGCTGCTTCTAGAGAGTCAATGTTAAATTTAATTAGTGTATTAAAGTACGAATTAGGTGAACTTTCGAAAGTAAAACGAATTGTCAAAATCTTAGGCTTTGTAAATAGTACAGAAGATTTCTATGATCATCCGAAAGTGATGAACGGAGCTTCTGACCTTTTAGTAGAAGTGTTTGGTGAAAGAGGCAAACATGCTAGATCAGCTGTTGGGATGGCACAGCTTCCACATAATACAGCGATCGAAATTGAAATGGTTGTAGAAATAGAGGATTGAAAAATTTGGTGACACTCGTGTCACCTTTTATTCTATTAGAATGGTAGGTGTCTATTATGCAAGTTACAGAGAAGAAAAATAAAACATTACCGATTGATTGTAAGCATTTTATTGATGGACAATCGATTCCTTCTTTTAATCAAAAAACTTTTTTAAATATTAATCCTGCGACTGAAGAAGTGTTAGGTTCTGTTTCTGAAGGCGGCGAGTTAGAAATTGATTTAGCAGTAAAAGCAGCAAAACGAGCATTAAAAGGTGAGTGGAAACAATTTACTAGCAATCAAAGAGCAGCAGTATTAAGAAAAATTGGCGAAGGAATATTAGCTCGAAAGGAAGAATTAGCGGCTTTAGAGGCAATGGACACTGGAAAGCCATATGATCTTGCTTTAGAAGTTGATATTACTAGATCGGCTCACAATTTTTATTTTTTCGCTGATTATATTACAACGTTAAGCTCTGAATCTCATATGCAAGATCAAACTGCCTTACATTATACATATCGTAGGCCTGTTGGTGTCGTCGGAATGATTAACCCATGGAATCTACCTTTATTACTATTAACATGGAAGCTTGCACCTTGTTTAGCGGCTGGCAATACAGCGGTTATGAAGCCCGCAGAATGGACACCAATGACAGCTACAGTCTTAGCTGAAATTTGTAAAGATGCAGGCGTACCTGACGGTGTTGTGAATGTTGTACACGGATTTGGAGCAAATGCGGCAGGCTCAGCTTTAACAGAACACAGCGATGTTGATGCCATCACATTTACTGGTGAAACAAAAACAGGTTCAGCAATAATGAAGGCGGCAGCTCCAACGTTAAAAAAATTATCGTTTGAGCTTGGTGGAAAAAATCCAAACATTATCTTTGCTGATTCTGATTTAGACGAAGTGATTGAAACAACTTTAAAATCATCTTTTATGAATCAAGGAGAAGTTTGTTTATGTGGATCTAGAATTTATGTTCAGAGATCAATCTTTGATGAATTTATTGATAAATTTGTCGCAAAAACAAAGGAATTAAAAATTGGCGATCCGTTTGAAGAAGGTACAAAAGTCGGTGCGGTAATTAGTAAAGAACATTACGAAAAAGTATTATCTTATATCGAGATTGCAAAAGAAGAAGGCGGAACTATTTTAACGGGTGGCAGTAGACCAGCATCAATTGAAAAAGGATGCTTTATCTCACCGACAATCATTACAGGATTAAACAGTGATTCTAGATGTGTAAGAGAAGAAATATTTGGTCCAGTCGTAACAGTTATGCCTTTTGATTCGGAAGAAGAAGTGATTGAATGGGCAAATGACACTCATTATGGTTTAGGAGCTACAATTTGGACAAATGATTTACGCAGAGCCCACCGTGTTGCTCATCAAATTGAGGCAGGAATTATTTGGGTTAACACTTGGTATTTAAGAGATTTACGAACACCATTTGGAGGTATGAAGCAAAGCGGTTTAGGTCGTGAAGGTGGAATTCATAGCTTTGAGTTTTATAGTGAATTATCGAATATCACGATTAAATTATAAGCATAAAAAGGGGGCAAAAGAAAGTGAAGATTACTAGTGTAGACGAGCTAACGATTCTGCTACAAGAAGCAGAAGAGAGTGGAGCTAGTATAAAAGCTTTAACTGAGATTTTTCCTGGATTAACTGAAAGAGAAGCCTATCAAATTCAATTAACAAATATCGAAGGAAAATTGAAAAAAGGGCAGAAAATTATTGGGAAAAAAATTGGATTAACTTCGATTGCCATGCAGGAGTTATTAGGGGTAGATGAACCAGATTATGGTCACTTACTAACAGATATGAATATTCCTAATTTCGGTGAAGTGCAAGTTGCAAATATGATTTTACCAAAAGTAGAAGCTGAAATTGCATTTGTCTTAAAAAAGGATTTAATCGGTCCAAATATTACATTTGAGGATGTAGTTAATGCAACAGATTATATTGTGCCAGCAATAGAGGTAGTTGATAGTAGAATCGAAAACTGGAAAATTCGATTAGAGGATACAGTTGCCGATAATGCATCATCATGCTTATTTGTTCTTGGCAATGAGCGTTTCGATGTAAAGGAAATTGACTTACCGAATGTTACGATGGAATTATATCGTAACGAAGAATTGATGAATTCAGGTAAGGGAGAAGCAGTGTTAGGAAACCCAATTCATTGTGTAGCATGGTTAGCAAATAAATTAAGTGAATTTGGAATCTCTCTAAATGCAGGAGAAATTATTTTATCAGGAGCTTTATCAGCTGCAATTAATGCAAATGCTGGGGACTTATTTACTGCGAAGTTTCCATTATTAGGTGAAGTCTCGATTTCATTTAAATAAATGAGGTGGTAATTATGAATAAATTAAAAGTTGGGATCATTGGTTCGGGGAATATTGGAACAGATTTAATGATGAAATTACAGAATAATCCATTTCTAGAATTAACAACGATGATTGGAATTGATCCAGAATCTGATGGGTTAAATCGTGCAAAAGAATTAGGAATTGAAGTAATCGATAATGGAATTCAAGGATTCATTGAACGAAAAGAACTGGCTGATTTATTGTTTGATGCAACTTCCGCAAAAGCTCATTTTCATCATGCAAAAGTACTTGGTGAATTAAAGAAGCGCGTGATCGATTTAACGCCAGCGGCAATTGGGCCATTTGTCGTACCACCTGTAAATTTAGGTTCACATATAGTCCAAAGCAATGTCAATTTAATAACATGTGGTGGGCAAGCAACAATCCCAATCGTTCATGCGGTAGGTCAAATTGCAGAAGTTGAGTACGCAGAAATTGTTGCTACAATTAGCTCAAGAAGTGCCGGTCCTGGTACACGTGCTAATATCGATGAGTTTACTGTAACAACGGCTCGAGGACTTGAAGAAATTGGTGGAGCTAAAAAAGGAAAAGCGATTATTATTTTAAATCCGGCAGAACCACCAATTATGATGAGAGATACAGTTTATTGTAAAGTTACGAATGAAGATTTTAACCATGAAAGCATGATTCATTCCATTAAACAAATGGTCAAAAAAGTTCAAGCGTATGTGCCAGGATACCGTTTAAGAATGGATCCAATCATAGAAGATTCAACTGTAACTGTTTATTTAGAAGTTCAAGGATCAGGGGACTACTTACCTAGCTATGCTGGAAACTTAGATATTATGACTGCATCAGCAGTAAAAGTAGCTGAAGAGATTGCACAATATGAAGTTGTAAAAACTGTTTAAAAAAGTGCCTAAAGAAAGTGAGGGAGTGCAATGTTTGGAAAAGAAGTTATTGTAACTGAAGTAGCACTTCGAGATGGAAGTCATGCAATAGCTCATTCGTATACAGTAGATCAAGTCGTTCGAATTGCGAAGGCTCTTGATGATGCAAAAATGCCTTTTATTGAAGTATCACATGGAGATGGTTTAGGTGGTTCTTCGTTACAATATGGTTTATCAACAACAAATGAATTTGAATTGATCGAAGCAGCGGTAAATTCATGTAATCACTCAAAGATTGCTGTCTTACTATTACCTGGTATTGGAACAGTAAAAGAATTAAAAACGGCAGCAAAAATCGGAGCAAAAATGGCTAGAATAGCTACACATGTTACTGAAGCTGATGTTTCGAAACAACATATTTCTATGTCTAAAGAGCTTGGATTAGAAACTGTCGGATTTTTAATGATGTCCCATATGGCACCTGTTGAAAAATTAGTAGAACAAGCCAAATTGATGGAAAGTTATGGTGCTGATGTCGTTTATATGGTTGACTCTGCAGGAGCGTTTCTTCCACATGAAGTAAAAGAACGTATTGCTGCTTTAAGAGGCTCTATTGATATTGAAGTTGGTTTCCATGCACATAATAATCTTTCTCTAGCGATGGCCAATACACTAGTAGCGATTGAAGAAGGAGCTACTAGAATTGATGGTAGTGTACGTTGCTTAGGTGCAGGTGCGGGAAATACACAAACAGAAGTGTTAATTGGTGTATTAGAGCGATTAGGAATCAAGACAGGAATTGATTTCTATAAGATGATGGACTTAGCAGAGGAGATCGTTGCACCAATTCTTCAAACACCACAAGAGATTACAAAAGGTAGTCTAATTTTAGGCTATGCAGGAGTATATTCTAGTTTTCTATTACATGCCAATCGAGCAGCTAAAAAATGGAATGTTGATGCAAGAGATATTTTAATTGAATTAGGAAAACAAAAAGTAGTCGGTGGGCAAGAGGATATGATTCAAGAAGTTGCTTGTATGTTAGCAAATAAAAAATTGTCTGTTTTTTGAGAGGAGACGAGACTTAATGATAACTGAAATCGCGAATAAAATATATATGCACCAAAAAAACGGTCTAGAAATGGATAAAATTACGATTGAACATCCAGAATTAAACGTTAATAATGCTTACGAAATTCAAAAGTTAAGTATTGATAATGCGATTAAAAATGGTGATCCATTAATTGGTTGGAAAATGGGATTAACAAGTATTGCTAAACAAAAATCTGTTAATGTTGATGAGCCGATTTATGGACGCTTAACAAAATCGATGGAATTAGAAGAAAATGAATTAACGATGGAAGGTTCAATTCATCCTAGGGTTGAGCCAGAAATCGCATTTATGATTAACAAGCCATTATTTGGACATGATGTAACTGCAAAAGATGTATGGGAAGCAACTGAGTATATTGTACCTGCATTAGAAGTAATCGATAGTCGATATAAAAATTTCTCATTTACACTAACAGATGTAGTAGCAGATAATGCATCTTCATCAAAATTTATCATTGGTAAACAACAATATTCACCTACATATACTTCTTGGGATGAAATTAATGTTGAATTATATAAAAATGGCGTAAAAGTACAAAGTGGAGTAAGTTCTGATGTACTAGATCATCCTGTAGAGTCTGTCGTAAAGTTAGTGCAGATGCTAAGTAAAAACGGTGAACAAATTGAGCCAGGGATGATTATCTTAACGGGTGGTATTACAGAAGCGATCCACGTTGAAGAGGGCGATATTGTTGAAGCGCGTTTTGATGGAATCGAGACAATGTCACTACAAGTAACGAGGTAGTACTTTATGCCAATCATCCAAATTCAACTGATTGAAGGTAGAAGTACAGAATTTAAAAAAAAATTAATGAGAGAAATAAATGAAGTTGTTTGTCGTATATTGGATGTTCACCCAGCACAGGTAAGAATTTTAATAAATGAATTCGAAAAAGAAAATTGGTCCGTTGGTGGAGTTGCAAAGGATGAGTAAAAAAAGTCCCTTTTTTAAGGGGCTTTTTTTTGTTGGGAATAGTTTTATATTTTAGCTTCTATTAAAGTAAATGGAGCTGTATGAAATTCTCAAATATAAAAAAGATAGTGAACTAAATCACAGAAAACCCATAATTGTTTCAGTATGATGTAGAAATAATAAGGAAAGTGGGTGCTATATTGTGAAAATAGTAGTTCCAAACCAACACGGTGCTTGGGCAATGCTTTTAATTCCTTGTATACTTGGAGCTGTCGCGAGTTCGTTTCGTTTAATTCATATCCCTTTATTTATAGGCTGGTTTTTTCTATACCTTGCAACCTATCCATTAATTATGGTAATTAAAGGGAAGCAAGTGTCATTTTATTTTAATTGGGCGATAGGTTATTTTTTTATTTCATTCGTATTTTTAGCACCCGTGATGATTGCTGAGTGGAGATTGATTTACTTCGGTTTAGCTATGATTCCATTATTTTTATTAAACATATACTTCGTTAAAAGAAAAAATGAACGAGCCTTTACGAATGACATTGTTGCGATTGGCGTTTTTTGTATAGGTGGATTGGCTAGTTTTTATATAGGGAAGGGGGCACTTACAAGCGAAGGCTGGAGTGTAGCACTCTTAGTATTTTTGTTCTTTTTAGGCAGTACATTTTTTGTCAAATCAATGATTCGAGAAAAAAAGAATAAGAGATTCCGTTGGTATTCATGGGGATACCATTTTATTGCCATATTATTAATTTTTACTTTAAAAGATTCTTGGCTTTGGATTCTACCTTTTGTTCCTAGCTTAATAAGAGCAATTTCCTTGTACAATAAAAAACTTACTATAATGCAATTAGGGATTATTGAGATTCTTAATTCTGTCATATTCTTAGTGGTAACTAGCATGCTGTTTTTGTAGATTTAGTTTATTTATAATTCAAAGGTTCAACATACAAAAGCGACTTCTGCTATTTGAAGTCGCTATTTTAATCCCTTATAACATTATTTTAAGCGTTAAATTTCTGATTAATAGTTGTAGCTAACTTTTCATAATGATGAAATAATCTAGTATTCTCTTCGTATATGGACGGAGTAGGTGAATTCTCGATAACTTCCTCAATCGGAAGTTTGGCAAGTACTTCGGTTCCTAATCGGTCGGCTAATAAATCGCCACCTCCTTTTCCGAATATGTAGTACTTATCGGAACGATCTATAGGTTGGAAATAAGACATATTTTCAACTACTCCAAGAATTTCATGATTTGCTTTTTGGGCCATCGTTCCTGCTCTCTCAGCAACAATCGATGCTGTTTGATGAGGGGTGGTGACAATGATTTCCTTACTTTGAGGAATGGTGTGATGCATATCGAGTGCAATATCACCGGTCCCTGGAGGCATGTCTAGAATGCAATAGTCTAATTCCCCCCAAATGACATCTTTACTGAAATGCTCAACCATTTTTCCTAGCATAGGACCTCTCCAAACAACCGGATCGTTATTTTTGATGAAAAAACCCATCGATATAATTTTTACACCGTGTGACTCCACAGGGATAATTTTTCCGTTAAAAGTTTTTGGACTGATGACAATATTCATCATTCTAGGAATGCTAAATCCATAAATATCTAAGTCAATTAAAGCAACTTTTTTGCCCTGTCTTGCAAGTGAAACTGCAAGATTTGTTGATACTGTTGATTTTCCTACCCCACCTTTTCCACTCGTTATAGCGATTACATTACCTGATAACATGTTCACACCTCTTTTAAAATTTTAAGGGTCTATTGTGTGATGTACTTCACAGTCTTGGAATTAGTCTTTCTGTACAATTATGACAAAGAAGAAGACTTCATCATGTACCCAATTTTATCAATTAATCAGGCACTTCGATGTTAAAAAAGTCACATGGAGGTTGAACATGAGATGAGAAAATCCCTCGAGCGCTCATTTTACTCAAAAAGCAGTAAGTATTCGTTTTTCATTATTTTATTTTTACTTTTTACAACATGGGTTGGGACGGACCGATTTTTACACTTTGATATGGCATTAATGGGGTATTTTATTTCTTCGATTGTTTTTGCCGTAGGTTTAACAATCAGGATGTCAGCATGGCTAATCAGGCCGGCAACACATCAGGTTATAAAGCGTAGTTTGAAAAATTTAAAAGAAAATTCTAGAAAAAAACGTAATCTAGTATCGATCATCAAGACAGCGTTTGAAAATATTTTCTTACAGAAATTTATCTTTAAAAGGGGTATTTATAGAGGTATACAGCATTTTCTAATTTCTTGGGGATGCATCGGTTCATTTGCAATCACCTTTGGTTTGACATTTGGATGGATGCACTTTGAGCTCGTTGATCCAAATACATATACGATTGTCGTTATGGGTGTAGATACAATTACAATGGCGGCACACGGTATTTTCGCTGAAATGGTTTACAACGGGCTAAACATAACAGCTAGTATGGTTCTTATTGGTGTAATTATGGCAATCGTAAGAAGAATTATGAGTCAAGATGTGAAGGTGACACAACGAGCTGAATTTGATTTATTACCTTTATATTTACTACTAGCTGTCACAGTGACGGGACTTTTATTAACTGTTTCATATGTACTTTTAGATGGTTGGATGCATCATTACTTAACACTTATTCACCAAGTTTCAGTCGTAATTTTACTTATCTATTTTCCATTCGGAAAGTTATTTCATTTACCGATCCGTCCATTAGCAACAGCAGTTCCAATGAACTATCAACAAGAACTTAAGGTTGATACAAGGCCATGTAAAAGATGTGGGACACCCTATAGTTCTGATGATCAAATTAGCGATGTAAAAGATATATTAGCTGCCCAAAGCTTTGATTTACAACTTGAAGATAGAAGTTATCTCTCAGACTATTGTTTACCATGTCGAAGAAGAATCAGAGTTATGAAACAGCTAAATTCAGAGCCACATCTTAAAAGCAGTGATCCAATATCTACATTAAATGGAATTCAAATGTCTGGGTTTAGCAAAAAAAGATCAGATGACTATTATCGTTTTCCAGAGGAAGTACAAAAAGATATTAATCAATATAAAAAAGGGGATCGTGAAGAATGAGCCAATACATCGTCAAAGAAGGTGTTAAAAACCTTCAAAAACCAGGAGAAAAATTAATTACTACCCATTGCTGCTATTGTGGTATGCAGTGTGGAATGCATATACGTGTGAATGAGAAAACAGGAAAGGTAGTTGGGGTAGAGCCAAGATATGATTGGCCAGTTACAAAAGGGAAAATGTGTCCAAAAGGAGTAACTGCATACCAAACTGTTGAGCACGATGAACGAATCCTTACACCACTTATTAAGAAAAACGGTGAATTTGTAGAAGCTACTTGGAAAGAAGCGCTAGACCTTATAGAAGAAAACTTTAAACGAATCCAAAAAGAAAGTGGGAGAGACGCTTTATCTGTTTTTGGTGGAGTATCTATGACGAATGAAAAGTGCTATTTAGTAGGTAAATATGCGAGAGTGGGTCTTGGTACAAGGTTTATCGATTATAATGGTCGATTCTGTATGAGTTCTGCTGCAGGTGGATTCCTTAAGACACTAGGAACTGACAGAGGTTCAACCCTTCCGTGGCCTGAATTAGAACATACGGATTGTTTCTTTATTGCTGGTTCAAATACAGCTGAGTGTCATCCTACGAGTATTCAATGGTTGTGGAGAGCAAAGGACAAGGGAGCTAAACTGATTGTGGCAGATCCGCGAGAGACTCCAACAGCACGAGTTGCAGATGTACATTTGGATCTAAAGCCGGGTACAGACTCTGCATTGGCGAACGGAATGCTTCATCTACTCATTAAAAATGGCTATGTAGATCAAGACTATGTAAATGAAAGATGTAATAATTTTGAAGAACTAAAGAAAACAGTTGAAAAGTTTACACCCGAATATACTTCAGAGATAACAGGCGTGTCGGTTGGAAAAATCGTGAAAGCTGCTCATATTTATGGACTATCTCAAAAATCAGTTGTTATGTTTGCCAGAGGTGTAGAGCAACAGTCAAAAGGTGTAGATAATGTTTCGCTTTATACATCGATGGCATTGCTTAGGGGACAAATAGGTAAATTTGCATCGGGGGTTGCTACTTTTACAGGTCAAGGAAATGGTCAAGGAGGAAGAGAGCACGGACAAAAAGCCGATCTTTTACCAGGATACAG
Source organism: Bacillus sp. AFS053548 (assembly GCF_002575105.1). Lineage (NCBI taxonomy): Bacteria > Bacillati > Bacillota > Bacilli > Caryophanales > Bacillaceae > Bacillus > Bacillus sp. AFS053548. The sequence goes on from NZ_NUHI01000006.1 coordinate 97,369, forward strand.
GAAGCTAACAGATCCAGAAGCGGTGAAGTATGTATCAAAAGTATGGGGAATCGATCCAAGCGAAATGCCAAAGCCTGGTGTTTCTGCTTATGAAATGTTTGATGAAATTCAAAAAGGCAACATTCGAGGTATGCATGTTATTTGTAGTAACCCCGCAGTTTCTGCGCCGAATCTTGAACATATTTGGAACGGGTTTAGGAAACTTGATTTCTTAGTTGTCAGTGATTTCTTCTTATCTGAAACAGCAGAGTTTGCAGACGTAGTATTACCAGCCACTACTTGGGCAGAGGATGATGGAACAACAACCAATCTAGAAGGGCGAGTGATTCGAATCCGTAAAGTACGTGAACCATTAGGTGAATCAAAGCCAGATTGGGAGATTGTTAGCTTAATTGCCGAACGAATGGGCAAAGGTAAATATTTTCCATACAAAAATGCTGAAGAAGTTTTTGAAGAATTTCGCTTAGCCACTAAAGGTGGGAAAGCAGATTACTACGGAATAACATGGGATCGAATTGATAAAGAAGACGGAGTGTTTTGGCCTTGTCCTTCAAAAGACCATCCAGGAACTCCAACGATGTTTATAGACCAGTTTGGAACGCCAGACGGAAAAGCTAATCTCCCATGTGTTGAATGGAAAGAAGCAGGAGAAACTCCAACGAAGGAGTATCCTTTGTTCTTAACGACAGGAAGGGTAGTGTTTCACTATTTATCTGGTGCTCAAACAAGAAGAGTCAAATTTCTTATGGAACAATGTCCAGAGCCATTTGCTGAGATGCATCCGGCACTTGCAAGCCAATATGGATTGGAGAATGGTGACATTGTAAAGTTGATCACACCGCGCTCCCATATGCTTGTAAAAACGAAATTAACAAAAGCTACGAGAAGAGATACGGTGTTTGTTCCATATCATTGGGGAAAAGAATTAGCGGTCAATCAATTAACCAATCCATGTTTAGATCCGATTTCGAGAATGCCAGAATTTAAAGTATGCTCACTGAAGATTGAGAAATATAAATAACTTTTGAAGGGAGTCGGGATCGATGAATAAAATCATGTATTTAGAATTTGAGCGATGTATTGGATGTCGTTCTTGTCAAGCAGCTTGCCGAGAATGCGGTGATCATGACGCAAAAGAAAGAAACTATGTAGAATATGTTGATTTCATGGAAAGTCGACAAACCTATCCGATGCTTTGTATGCAATGTAAAGATCCAGCCTGTGCACGAGTTTGTCCCGCGAATGCCATTCAAATAACAGAAGAAGGTGTAGTTCTTTCAGCTATGGAAGAGAAATGTATAGGATGTAGGAATTGTACTTTTGGATGTCCGTTCGGTATTCCGAAGTTCGATTTTGAAGAAAATAAAATGTACAAATGTGACATGTGCTACGATCGTTCAAAATACGATATTGCACCAATGTGTGCTTCCGTATGTCCTAGTGATGCGATTCGTTTTATAGACTTTGATGAAATACAACAACTGCGTAGAAAAAGATCTCAGATGAATCTCGTTGAAGGTAAAAAACCACAAGAAGGAAATAAATGGGAATATGTTCCAGAATTCTTTGGAGTATATACAGATTAAGTATTTATAAGGCGAAAGGAGATGTACCTATGCCACAAGAAAATAAAGGTAAACGAAATATAAAAGAAACAAATGATGATATGATTAACTTAATCGATAATTTAAACAGAAATGAAGAGTTAAAATTAAACAGAAGATCCTTTCTGAAATCCGTTGTAGGTGCTTCTGTTACTCTTGGATTAGCAACGGTTCCATTTTCAGCTATTGCCCTTACTAACAAGAAAGAAGATTTAAACAGACAAAAGATTATAAAGTTGAAAGACTTACCAAAAGATAGTTCAATAAACTTTAACTATCCAACAGCTGATGAACCTGCAATACTAGTACACACAAAAGATGGTAATCTAAAAGCCTATAATAATAAATGCACTCATTTACAATGCCCTGTTTTTTATGATAAGGAAGAATCAAAGCTATTGTGCCCTTGTCACCGCGGATTTTTTAGTGTGGACAATGGTCAGCCACTAGCTGGCCCACCTCAGCGTGAATTACCACTAATTGAATTAGAAGTAATAGATGGGGTTGTTTACGCAGTCGGAAGGAAAGTTCGTCATGGTGCATAAAAAATATTGGATAATCATATTTATAACCTTAATTGTTAACGTAGTGATGCTTCAATGGACGATTGAGTCTTTTTATGGAGAAAAATATGAACATGTTAGGCTATATACTGTTATAGGAGTTCTTTCTTCTATCGTTTGCTTTCTTACCTACTTAAAATGGAGAAAGAAAGAATATCAAAAATAATCAAGGTTAACTGATAGAGTGTATGCTTTAGAAGGAATCATAGAAATCCCCCGGTTTTTAAAAAACTGGGGGATTTCTAGTGATGATTATTAATCGGATTTTGCGTGTTTAATAGGTTAAGTATTGTTAAGTTACCACTCGTTTGTTGCTTCAATTAATAAATTGCTTCCTTTAAAGGTTCTCTCACCAAAATGTGTAATCAATATACATTCGATAATATTAGATGATTGTTCATCCATCTTGTAGCTTATAAACAGACCAGAGGCAATTTCTTTATTTGTTTCATCGAATACTTGTACTTTTTTTCCTTCTAAACTACCTAGTTTCGCTTTTTGAAGAAAGGTAACCCAATCTTCCCAATTTGTAATGATGTATGCTCCTTCTCCGTTTGTTAAATAGCCTAATAAACTTTGAGAATCATTATATTTAGCATTAAGAATTAGAATAAGATTCTTAATAAGGTGGTGTACGATTGTATATTGTTTTAGATTTAATTGTGGGGGAATATTGATTTTTAAAGATCTTTTATCAGAACCTATGACACCTTCTAATTGAATGTTACCATTTGAATAAAAATACGTTCCTTCTTGGATTCTAAATCCTTTCATATGAAGAATATGCTCTATAGATAAATCAGGGCTAATAGCGTGTAATTCAACAGTTAACATGATGAATATCTCCTCCTATGACTTTATCGCTTATAATCGATTCATTCCTTATTATAGAGGATAACGAAGAAAGCTCCTGTGACATTTATTACAGGGGTGGGGGAGTATTATAAACTTAGGTCATCACACAAAAAGAAAGTGGTCCCTACTAATAGGACCACTCTATGTAAAACATCATGTTTTTCACAAGTTATAGATATAGAAAAAATACATTTAATGTTAATTTATTTTAATCTTACTAGTAGATAGATCACTAAACTGACCGATATAATAAATAACTTTGCCATTATCGTTACACACTTGAGTGATTGTCAGCCATTCTAAATAAACTTCACCGTTTTTACGCTTGTTCCAAATTTCACCTTGCCAGTTACCTTGTTCTTTAAGCTGTTTCCAAAGTTGTGAATAGAATGCTTTGTTGTGATGGCCAGATTGAAGGATACTTGGCTTTTTCCCAATAACTTCTTCTTTATTATAGCCAGTTACTTTAGTGAAGAAAGGATTTACTTTTTGAATTACTCCTTGTTCATTTGTTACCATCATTGCTTGGGCTGTATTTTCTAATATTTTATATTCCGTTTTCAATTTTTCACGGAAAGTCATCCATACTACAATAACAAAACTGAGAAGCGCAAATTCAGATAATGCCATAAATCCAATCGCATAATGTCCTGTCAAGCTAAACACGGATGTTAATATTAATGGAGGGAAGAAGCCTCCTAAACCTCCCATAGCAGCAACTAATCCATTTACAATTCCAGCTTGTTTTGTAAAATAAAGTGGTACTAATTTAAAGATTGTACCGTTTCCGATCCCTGCACAAACTGCTACCAATAAAACCCCTACTGTGTATAGTTTAATAGTAGGCGAAAAAGATAAAAGAACTCCTGATAATGTTAGTCCACCAAAGACAAACAATAAAATATTGAAAGGATTGAATTTATCTGAAAGGAAGCCACCGATTGGTCGGAAAAGTGTTGCTAGAGCAATGAATCCAGCGGTACGTAAACCAGCGTCAACCGGACTTAAATTAAAATTATTAACTAAGAAATTTGGTAAATAGATTGTAAATGCAACAAACGATCCGAAAGTTATGAAATAGAATAAATTAAGTGACCATAAAGTTGAATTACGATAAACCTCTTTTACCTGCTTTACAATCGGAACATTTACTTTCTTCTCATTTTTATCACCTAACAGAAAATTTAATAGCGCAAACGCAATTAGTAATACTAAATAAAATCTGACTGTTGTTTCCCAACCAAATGATTTAGCTAAAACAGGTGCCGAAAATGCAGTAATGGCTGTACCAATATTACCAGATCCATAGATTCCATTCACAAAACCATGTTTTTTTGAGGAGTAATACTTTGGTAGTGAAGTTACTCCGACTGAAAAGACTGCACCACCTATACCAACAAACAATCCTCCAATAACTAAATCTAAAAGTGAATCAGCATGACTAATGAAAAATACAGGAAATAAAAGTGCAAGAAAACAGATGGTGAAAATGGGTCTTGCTCCAAATCGATTTGTGTAATATCCGATTGGAATACGTAGGATGCTTCCTAAAATAACAGGGATGGCAGTTACTAAAGAGACTTGCCCATTTGTTAATTCAATATCTTGGCGAATATCTGGCATGAGTGAAGAAATGAGTACCCATACCATGAACCCTACGATGAGACTTGACGTTTGAAGAGGTAATTGGATTTTAGAACTTTTCATATAATGATGCCCCTTTCAATGGATCAATAATAAAATTTATTAACTAAATATTACCAATCAATCGAAAGTAATGTTGTGAACTATATCACACAAATGGGGGGCGGAAGGATGAACAACTTATTTTAAACTATTCGTTCATCAAATTGAAAATTTCTTCGTAAGTACTTAGAAGGTTTTTATGTAAAGAGCGCAAAATATTACGTTTTAAAACAGGATCTTTAACAGACAAGTTTTTTATAAATAAAAATGGAACTTCTAAATATGACAGAGACTGGATAACTTCAAGATTAATGGAATTGTTAACATGAGTATGCAGAAAAAGACTGGGCAAGCAAACATCACTTGATTTTAAGGAGCCAATTTTATATTGAAGGCCACTCGATTCTTTCATATGAACATTTACCTTTCCAGTTAAAATGATAATCATATTCTGTTCATTGTGAATAGGTATATTTTCATTTGTTTCTCTAAAGTATAGATTGGATGCATCAACTATTTTTTTTAAGAGGTTATGATTGATATCTTGAAACAAACAGAGGCTTTTCAAATAAAGTAAATAATCAGGTTTATACAATTTTTTTCTCTCCTTATATTACAAGACCTTATATTTTCATCATTATATAAAAACGATTTGAGCCAAACTGTGACTCTTTTCACACAACTAGCTCAAATAATAGCGATAAGATGTTTGAAATCAGTTATAAGGAGGGGGAGTGATTATATAAGTGGGATCTATGGCTGACCAATCTAGTAAAGTAATAAAATAAATAACCTTAACTATTTAGAGCCTAAGTTAAGGTTACTTATTTTTTAATAATATTACGTAAAGGCAAGTTTAATCAGCTAAAATATTTTAATAGTCTGATAGAGAACTAATCTATGTTACAAATATCTTTTGGGCAGTTATCACAACCAATTTCATTTTTAAGAAATTGTAAGTCTTGGATAATAATTTTTCCATCGGGAGAATAACTAATAACATTTTTTTTCTTTAAATCACTTAACATCCGATTAACACTTTCTCTAGTAGCAGCACAAAATTTAGCTAATTCTTGATTGGTAAGATGAATATTAAGAAGAATTCCGTTTTCTATTAATTCCCCGTAAGAGTTTGATATACGGATGAGTGTGGAGTAAAGTGCGCCTTTTTTACCATTTAATACTAAGTCTCGAATCTTAGATTGATTTTTTCTAAGGTGAGTAGAAATCCATTTCATAAATTCAAATGTCAATGGAGCATGGTTAATTAGTTTTTTCTCCAAAATGTCTTTAGGAATGACCTGCACTTCTGCTGATTCTATTGCGTAAGCGCTAAGCATATAATTTGCATTCTCTGAAAAGAGAGTCAATTCTCCAATTAAGTCATCTTTTTGACAAATGCGAAGATTTAATTCATCACCATTTAGAGTTAGCTTACTTATTTGGATCATTCCTGATTTAATTAGATACAATTCTTTAGCATCTTCTCCTTCTTGAAATAAGAAGGTGCCTTTTTTTACTGAACGAGTTGATCCGATTGACTGTAATAAGGAAGCCAAGTCTTTAGAAACGATTGAAAGGTCACTTTTTCTATTATTATTTTTTTCCATCAAAGTATCTCCGCTCCGTTATAGTTGAACACTAATGTTTTTATGTATTTATCAAGAAAACAAGTATTTTAGGTATTACATTTATTATTATAATACCATGCTATTGAATAGCATAGAACACTAAGGAGATAGAATATGAAAAGATTGCTGTTGTAGCGGGTTAAACTTGCATGTGGCAATTTGATAAGTTACTCGGACATCAAGGCATTCTAGAACATTAATACTAATAGTTTAACAAGGTTGTGACATACATCATACGGTGAAATAATTTTGTATGCTAATATAATCGTACAAAAAGTAAGGGGGAAAAAAATGAAGAATATTCTCGATACCCTTAATCGACCATTACGAGATTTAAGAATATCTGTCACAGACCGTTGTAACTTTAGATGTAGCTACTGTATGCCTAAAGAGATATTTGGAGTTGACTATCCCTTTATGAGTAAAGATGAAATCCTATCCTATGAGGAAATTGTACGATTAGCAAAATTATTTGCAAAAATAGGTGTGGAAAAGATTCGATTAACAGGGGGGGAACCTCTTTTAAGAAAAGATCTACCAATACTGGTTAAACGTCTTTTAGAAATTGAAGGAATTAAATATGTGACTTTAACAACAAATGGTGTATTTTTGGCAAAAAACGCCAAAGCTCTTAAAGAAGCTGGAATTTGCCGCGTAAATGTGAGCTTAGATTCTTTAGATGATAAAGTTTTCATGAAGATAAATAATATGAATATGAGCGTTTCCACAGTTTTAAACGGAATTTTTGCAGCTAGGGAAGCAGGGCTAGAAGTCAAAGTAAATATGGTAGTAAAGAAAGGCTTAAATGATACTGAAGTATTACCAATGGTGCGTTTTTTTAAAGAGAAAAATATTACATTACGCTTTATAGAGTATATGGATGTAGGGTGTACAAATGGATGGAATTTTAAAGACGTTATCTCAAAGAAGCAATTATTCGATATGATCCAAGATCAATATCAGTTGGAGCCCATAGAGCAGGATTTCTTTGGCGAGGTAGCAAAACGATATCGATATAAAGGAACGAATACTGAAGTTGGATTTATTTCATCAGTTACAGAAACCTTCTGTGGTTCATGTACGAGAGCCCGCCTATCTACAGATGGAAAGCTATACACCTGTCTATTCACTTCAGAAGGGTATGACTTAAGAAAAATGTTACGTACTGGCGTTACAGATAAATACATTTCCACAACAATTCAATCAATATGGGAAAAACGAGATGACAGATACTCTGAGATTCGTACAGAAGAAAGTAATAAAAATCGTAAAATTGAAATGTCTTATATTGGTGGATAAGAAACAACTATTTATCTATAGTTGTTTTTTTATTTGTATTTGAAACATGATATATAGCAACACAGAAAAATACGTTCGATATGATTGAACAAACTCTAAGCATTCATTGGTAATGGAACTGAAAAATAAATAAAAGAACTTCTCTTTTAAGAGAAGTTCCTTATGCATTAAGACATTATCCTTGTAATATTGCTTTTAAATCGTCTTGTGCATTTGTAATTAATTTTAAACCAAATGTATCAACTAATACATTTAATACGCCTTCATTAATAAAGTCAGGTGCTTTTGGTCCGATTCGAATATCTTGGATTCCAAGACTAAATAATCCTAATAAAATAGCAACGGCTTTTTGCTCAAACCAAGAAAGTATAATACTCACTGGCAATTCATTGACACTACAATTAAATGCATCCGCTAATGCAGCCGCAATTTTTATTGTAGAAATTGAATTATTGCATTGCCCTAAATCTATAAATCTAGGAATATTTGTACCATTTACAGTACCATAGTCTACATCATTAAAGCGAAATTTACCGCAAGATGTTGTTAAAACTACTGTATCATTTGGTAAAGAAGTTACAAGCTCACGATAATATTCTCCACCTTTACCCGGGGCGTCACAACCTGCTACAACAAAGAAACGTTGAATTTTTCCATTTTTTACAGCTTCTACAATTTCAGGAGCAATCGACAAAACTGTTTCGTGATGATATCCAGTAGTCATTACTTCTTCTGATTCGATATTTGCTTCTGGTAGTTCTAATGCACGTTGAATTAATGGTGAAAAATCTTCCTCTATAACCTTTGTTACTCCTTCTAATCCCGCCACTTCATATGAGTAGAAGCGATCTGCATAACTTCCCTTTATTGGCATCACACAGTTTGTAGTTGCTAAAATTGCTCCTGGGAATTTTTCAAATAAACGACGTTGATCAAACCAAGCTTTTCCAATGTTACCCTTTAAATGTGGATATTTTTTCAATGCTGGATAACCGTGAGCCGGTAGCATTTCAGAGTGAGTGTAAATATGTATACCTTTACCCTCTGTTTGTTTTAACAATTCTTCTAATGCAAATAAATTGTGACCAGTTACAACAATGCATTTTCCTTCGATTTTATTAGAAGAAACTTGTACAGGTTCAGGAATTCCAAAATGTTTTATATGAGCTTCATCTAAAAGCTCCATTACACGAATTGCGGCTTGACCCACTTTCATTGCCATTTCTATGTGTTCTTGTAAGTTAAAATTAGAATTTGTTAAAGTCATATATAGAGCTTCATGTGTTACTTGGTCAACAAATGGATCGGTATACCCTAATTGAGCTGCATGTGTTCGATAAGCTGCAATTCCCTTTAACCCATAAACCATCGTATCTTGTAAACTTGCAATTGTTTCGTCTTTTCCACATACACCTACAATTTTACAACCACCAACCGGAGTTTGTTCACATTGGTTACAAAACATCCTTCATCCCCCTAACAATTTTTACTAACTTCATTATATGGGGGGATATAATCATTGTTTGTGACTTAAATCACATGAAATCTCTAAACTCATAAATTATTTATTTCGAATAAAAAAGATATAAAATTAAATAAGATCTATAGAAAAAAAATAGAGAGCTGGAAGTATATATATCTAATAATTAAAAAAAGGGTGCCTAAATAGACACCTTTTTTTTCAAAAATCATCATTTAGATTGAACAAAACATTGTTTTTTTAAAATTATATAATGAGAGTATAATACAATAAATTTAAATTTATGAATTACTTAGCAGAGTAGCTATTAGGTAACTTAAAATGATTCTGATTCATCACATCACGTAGTCGGTCAGGATAATCTGTTATGATTCCATCAACACCATCATCAATAAGCTTTTGCATTGTAGGTTGGTCGTCAACTGTCCATGGGATGACCTTTATACCGTACTGGTGAGCTTCTTGAACCATACTTTTAGTAATATAAGGCGTGTAGTTTGAATCATTAATTTTGCCATCCTGTGGGAATCCATGGACTGGAGAAATTGCATCTACACCTAATGAATGAGCCGCAGCAACGAGATTTCCATCAAAATCATCTATATCGATTCCGCCTAACCAAGGTGATTTACCAGGTTTGCCTGGTTGTAGAAATTCTGGTCCGTTCGTTAGCGCAACAAGAGGCAATCGTGGTTCAACTTCATTCATAAGCTTGAGCGAACCCCAGTCAAAGCTCTGAATTGACACTTGGTTCAACATCCCAGCTTCACGTACTTGTTTGGCAACGATCTGAACAAATTCCTCTCGAGGAGCTGTTTGTTCTGGTGCTCCAGCCTCAACTTTCGTTTCGATATTCATCCACACTTTTTTAGCTTTGTATTTCTTTACAAGATCAAATACCTCGGACAACAGTGGCATACGAGCGCCAGGACTTAGTTGCTGACCAGGGAATTGGGGTAGACCTTTTGAACCACAATCGAGCGTTCTTACTTGAGCAAGCGTTAAATCTTTTATGTATTTTCCAACGTATGGGTACTCCGAATCACCAACGAATGCTGGTTTCGTGTCAGAACATTTTGTACTTGAAATCTTACGATCGTGCGTTATAACAGCTTGATGATCCTCAGTTATTTGTACGTCAAGCTCAAGGGTACTTACTCCGAGTTCAAGTGCATGTGAGAATGAAGCTATAGTTGATTCAACTGTAAGCCCCAGTCCTCCACGGTGTGCTTGAAGGTCAAATCCTTTTGGTCCAAATGACTTAAACGTATTCTGGTGCACAGATATTGTTTGTGCTGAAACTTGGCTAACTCCTGAATATACCATTAGTGATGTCATTGCTGCTAAAATTAACTTTTTCCTATTCAATTTTAATCATCTCCTCATATAAATCTATTACACTATAAGAATAGTTGACGAATTTTAAGTTGAAATGATTAAAATAATAAATAAAAGTAAATAAATGTTGAAAAATGTAAAAATAATTAGTTTTTTAGAGAAAAAAATAAGCCAAATCCATTTTAAATCGGATTTGGCTTTATTTTTATTGAGCTTTTTTCGCTCGATTTTCTTTTACTTCAAAAGTTAACTTTTCTTTACCCATTAAGATAATCGCGATAAAACCTAAAGTAATTGGAATTAGTGTCCATTTAAATGTAGTCGCAACAGAGTGAGCCATTGCTTCTGAGATTTTATGAAGTACTTCTGGTGGAATTTTAGCTCTAGCATCAGCGGATAATAATGCACGTGAGTCAACTTTCCCTCCAAATCCACCTAAATTACCAAGTAAATCACTTAATTTATTTTTAAATACGTGGTTTTGAATTGTACCAAAAATAGTAACACCAATTGTCATACCTAATGTTCTAAAGAAAGTATTTGTTGATGTAGCAATGCCTCGTTTTTGAGGTTCGATTTTGTGTTGAGTTGCCATACTCAATAGTGAGAATGAACAACCCATTCCAAGACCAGCGATAATCATGTAAAACGTTACTGTTGATCGAGCTGTATCAGTATCTAATGTGCTTAATAAATACATACCAATAAAGAATAAAACAACTGAAACTAACATGATGCTTCTATAACTAAATTTACGTACCGATTGTCCTGCTACTTGGCTACCTACAACTGAACCAAGCATCATCGGAATAAGAATGATACCAGAATTTGTAGCTGTACCACCATAAACTGATTGAACAAAAAGTGGAATTAATACAGTCGTAATAATAAAAGCAGAACCGTAGAAAAATGCAACACCTTGAGTTGCCGCAAATAGCTGCTTTTTAAATAAGCTAAATGAGATAATTGGCTCTTCAACTTTTCTTTCAATTATAATAAATGCGATAAACAATACTGCAAAGATGGCAAATAAGGAAATAATTGGACCGGAATTCCAATCATATTCATTTCCACCCAGTTCAAGTGCAAACATTAAACTGACAACTGAACCAACAAGTGTAATTGCACCAAACCAGTCGATTTTAAGTTTTCTAAGATGTAGATTTTCTTTATAAAACTGAGAAATTAAATATAAAGAAATAATACCTAAAGGTAAGTTAATATAGAAAATCCAACGCCAATCAATTTGATCAGTAATATATGCTCCTAAAAGTGGTCCAAATACACTAGAAAGACCAAAAACTGCACCAAATAAACCAGTCATTTTTCCTCGTTTTTCAGGAGGGAAAATATCGAAAATAATTGTAAAGGCTATTGGCATTAGTGAACCTCCACCAATTCCTTGTATCGCACGATAAACACTTAATTGAACAATGCTATTTGCTGTTCCACATAATGCAGAACCAATTAAGAAAATTAAAAGTCCTAATAAATAAAATCGTTTACGTCCATACATATCAGATAACTTTCCAAAAATCGGCATACTTGCCATAGTAGCAACCAAATATGCAGAGGTTACCCAAATAAATTGGTCTAAACCACCTAGTTCTCCAACAATTGTCGGCATCGAAGCTGAAACAATTGTGTTATCCATAGCCGCCATGAGCATTCCTAATAATAGACCTGCTACGACAAAGCCAACCTTACTGTCTTTTGAAACCATTAAGTTTCCCCCTTATTTAATTCTTTAGTCTCTTTTGGAATCAACTCATTAATATCGTTCCAAAATTTAAATAATAGTGTTAACTCTTTGTCATCATACTGGTTAAAAATATTAGAAAGAGAGTCAGATAATGGTTTAAAAAGCTCTGCTAATTCATCATCACGTTCATATACAGGTTGAATAATTACTCGTCTACGATCATTAGGATCTTGAATACGTTCAACAAAGTTGACTTTTTCAAGTCGGTCAATAACCCCTGTTATAGCACCAGTAGATAGATGTGTTAATTGAGATAACTTTCCAGCTGTAATCGGACCAGTGTGGCAAAGTAGTTCTCGACATCGTAAATCAGTCGCATTTAAATGAAGGTTTGAGGCAAGCCCTTCGTTAAAAAGAACGATTGAAGTGTTAAATTTTCTAAATTCCATAATTAGAGATGGAATAAATTCACTTCGAATGATTGGGTTTTCTGACATTTCATTCTCTCCTTAAAATAGGAAGTACTATAAAAAGTTAACGTAACTAAATATCTTAGTAACTAAAATAATTATAATTCAAAGAAACCAATTAAAGTAGAAATTGTGAGTATTTTAACCAAAATTTAATTTAGTATTAAAATATGATTTTTGAACATTTTTTAAGTATGTTTTAGGGAAAAGGGATTAAGTTATTTAAATAGAAATAGTTTAATTCTAGGGATTGGGAGATAGGTAAAAAGTCACGATGATATCAGATTTTTTCATGCACTTACTTCACCATTTTATTTTTTCAATAATTAAGTGTCCTTTAACGAATGCTATAAAAGGAAATTAATGAAAAAAGTGTAGGTGTTCTAAAGTGAAGAAGAAAATTGAATTTGTACCTTATCGTACTTCCTGGGAAGAAGATTTCCAGTCGGAAAAAAAGGCAATTGATCTATTATTACCGGAGAAAGCAGCAATTTATCATATAGGGAGTACTTCAATTCCGAATATGTTTGCGATGCCAATCATTGACTTAATGATTGTAGTAAAATGCTTAAAAAAGTTTGATGAGTATAGTGATGTTCTAAAAACCTTAGATTACGAACAAATGGGAGATCAATCTAAGCAAGACAGAAGATTTTTTATCAAATGTGATGATAATTGTAGCTTCCATATTCAAGTATACGAAAATGGAAATGCTGCGGTTGAACGAAATATTGCATTTAGGGAATATATGATCGCGCATACGGATCAAGCAATGGAATATATAAAATTAAAAAAGGAACTTGCTAAAAACAAATCAGAATATAAAAGGGGACGAAAAGAATTTTTAGATGAAATCGATCGAAAAGCAAGTAAATGGAAGAAATAACACTCCTTCCATAGAAGGAAGGAGTGGCTTATCGATGTGCCTCATATTTCGTAAGAAGTGAAATTTCTTTTATTTGGGCGATTTGTTGCGAATTTAATGGTTTTGCAAAGTAAGCGTTAATATTATCTAGTAATTGTTCTTTATTACGAGCTCCAACAGCCAACGATGAAACTGCTTTATGAGAAAGAACATAATGTAAAGCTAAGCTATGTAAGGATTGTTCCTCATCTAGAAGTTGGAGAAGTTTTTGGATTATTTTATTACATTCTTGTTCTGAGTATGACATATAGCCATTGTTAGATAGTTTCTTTTCCCATTTACTTGTTAATAGCCCTTTTGCTACGGAACCGCGTGCAATGACAGAAATATTATGTTTGTCGAAAAGCGGAAAGAATTCTTCAGGCCTACGCTCTAATACATTATATTGCATCATAACACCTTGTATAGATGAATGATTTACAAATCGATTAATAACATTCGGACGAATTGAAGAAATTCCATAATGGCGAATTAAGCCTTCTTTTACTAGTTCATCAAAAGTAAAAATAGTTTCTTCATATTGATCCTCGATTGTCCCACCGTGAAGTTGATAATAATCGATATAATCTGTATTTAGCCCACGTAGACTGTCTTTTACAGCTTCTTTAATATATGCTCTCGACGGATCCCAATACCATTTATTATCATCTGTATTATTCCAACGGTTTCCGACTTTCGTTGCAATAACCACTTGATCTCTACGACCTTTTAAAGCTTTTCCAACGATTTCTTCATTTTTACCAAAATCATATAAATCAGCTGTATCAAAGTAATTGATTCCAGCATCGATTGCGGCATGAATAGTTGAAATCGCCTCATTTTCTTCTGTCCCAAGAGACATACAACCTAAACCAATTTCAGATATTTCTAATAAAGTAGAACCAAGCTTACGTTTTTTCATATAAATCCCTCCAAATTTAATTGTAGGGAAAAGAGAATTATTTTACAACATAGAGAAGCTTACCATTGGAGTTTTGAATCCATTCTTGAACGGTTTTATATTGCATACCAATAACTTCGAGGGTTTTTAAAATTTCTGTTTTGGAGCCCACAAGGACAACAGAATTTTCCGTCATACACATTTTCATCAGACTACCTCATTTCAGAAAGTATTTTAATGAAATAAATGATAAAATGTATGTGACAACCATATAAATTAGAACAAGGTGATGAAAAAAATGAAAAAATTTGAAGAAAAAACACTAGCAGAAGAAAAAGTATTCACAGGAAGAGTTATATCTCTCTATCATCAAAAGGTAGAATTACCGAATGGAAATACAAGTACGCGTGAAATCGTAAAGCATCCCGGCGCAGTGGCTGTTATTCCAATTACAAATGAAGGAAAAATAGTATTTGTAGAGCAGTTTCGAAAAGCACTAGAAAGAAGTCTTTTAGAAATTCCAGCAGGAAAATTAGAAAAAGGCGAAGAGCCACTTGTAACAGCTAAACGAGAGCTAGAAGAAGAGACTGGATATGAAGCAGCCGAGTGGGAACACATACAATCTTTTTATACTTCACCGGGGTTTGCAGACGAGTATATACATATATATGTAGCAAAAGGTTTAAAGAAATTAGAAAATAGTGCTGCTTTAGATGAAGATGAATTTGTTGAAATTTTTGAGCTAACATTAGACGATTGTCTAGAAGAGCTAAAAAAAGGTTCAATCCATGATGCAAAAACATGTTTTGCAGTCCAATATTTACAATTATTACAAAAAAATTAAAATAAAATTAAAAATAAATCTCAAAATATGGTAATAAACATGGTAAAATAAAGTGACATTTTTTGAGAGGATGAGTAGATGAGAATTTCGTCAATTAAAAAAACAGCTAAAAGTCGTCTATCTGGTAATTGGGGAAAAGCGATTTTAACGCTTGTAGTTTTTTGGGTAATACAAGGACTTATTCATATGGTTCTTAATGGACCAGTCAATTACCATTACAGTGGGAATTTATTTTTAGATCCAATGGATGATAAAGTAATAATTCCTGCAGGAGTGCAAACAGTCATTGATATTATCACTTGGATTGTAAACACATTACTAGGTTTTGGACTAATTGTTTACTTTTTAAACCTTATTCGTGATGAGGAAAAAAATTTATCGGACTTATTTTTCTATTTTAAAAGTGGACATCAATTTATAAGAGGAATAATCGTTGGATTTTTAGTAGCTTTATTTACAATCCTTTGGCTTATTTTATTAATAGTACCTGGTATAATTAAATCAATCGCTTATTCACAAGTTGGATATATTTTAAAAGATCATCCTGAAATGGGTGCATTAGATGCCATTACACTAAGTAGAAGAATGATGGATGGGTATAAATGGAAATTATTTTTATTATGGCTTTCATTCATCGGTTGGCTGCTATTAATAATCATTACTATTGGGCTAGCTTTGTTTTATGTAGCACCATATTTTTCTGCAACTCAAGCACAATTTTATGAAGAAGTAAAAGAAGCTTACGAAGGAAAAAAAGAAACAATTTAAATAATATGATTCTATTGAGACTAAAGACGTTAATTTTTTTAACGTCTTTTTTTTAACGTTTTTAATGCTTATATTGAAAAACAGCATTTTTATTAACCAAAAATTAAAGAATTAAAGATAAAATAGAAAACAGGGAAAATGAATACAATAAGAAAACTAATCAAATACAATGAAGGTGAGAATATTGTTTGTTAATGGTGAGCTTGGCACATATCACGTTCGAGTAAAAGGGGATGGCAAAGTCACAGTTCTTTTAGAATGTGGAATGATGCATACTCTTCATCAATGGAAGTATTTACAAGAAGAGTTGAGTAAATATGCCAAAGTAATAACATACGATCGTTTAGGTTATGGAAAAAGTGGAATATGGACGACAGAACGATCAACTGAGCAACAAGCTTTTGAATGCTATGATATTTTATTAGCATTAAATATTAAAGGTCCATTAATAGCTGTAGGGCATTCTCTAGGTGCATATATTGTATTCCAATTGTCTCGGCTTTTTCCAAATGCTATCCAATCAATGATTTTACTCGACCCAACACATCCGACTCTAGAAGAACATGAGCAGAAATTATATGATAAGTTACTATATCAATTTGCGTTAATGATGAAGAGTGCGAATCAATTTAGTCTTACTAAGGCAATTCCAAATAAACTAATTAATAAAATAATGAAAACTGCCCCAGATAATCAGTTCGAAATGATTAGCGCAATTAAAAGCTATAAGCATTGGAAGACTGTTGTCAGTGAATGGAAGAACCTAAATTATAGTAATTTACGTATAAAGGACGCATTGAAAATAAAAATGAATATTCCTTTACTAGTATTAACAGCTTCCAATCAAAGTGGCTTACAGCTTAACCTGAAGAAAAAAAAGGAATTACTACATCAAGTTGAAAAATATCATTATGAATATTGTGAAACAACGAATCAAGGAAACCGTCAAACATTAGAAGGTTACACACATTCATCTATTTGTGGAAATAATGAAGAAAATGCAAAATCAATCGGTCAAATCATAAAAAAACAAATTGAATTATTAAATTAAAACAAAGCTGTTTTAGTCGTTGCTTGACTTTAACAGCTTTTTTATGTTTTTTCAAAAAAATTGTTGAAATAATTAAATTTCACAATCAGATGTTCGCCCCACGAAAAAGCGAACATCCTGGAACGGAAATGATCACACCTCTCCATAAAATAGGAAAAAGAGCTACTTTTTCTTTATTATTAATTTTCAACTTTTATAAATTAATAGAATAAATTACTTGTCCATTCATAAAATGAAGAGAGAATATAGTGCAGGAGATGATATCATGACAAGAAGCTCAGTCAAATCAACGATGAAAAAACATGTTAAAGATTATTTGTCACTCTATATTTTTGTTAGTGTGATCTTACTTTTTGGTGTAGTATTTGGAGCAGTCATCGTAAATAGTATGAATGTGAGTCAAAAGCAGGATATTCTATCCTTTATTACACATTTTTTTGGACAAGTTAATAATGGAGATTATATTAGCGGAAATGAAGTGTTCCTTTCTAGCTATTCTTCTCATTTGAAGTTTTTAGCATTGATTTGGGTTTTAGGGATCTCAATTATAGGATTACCAATCATTCTTATTTTATTATTTATGAAAGGATTGGTAGTTGGATTTACAGTTGGCTTTTTAGTCAATCAATTAGGTTGGCATGGTATTTTATTAGCATTTTCTTCTGTTTTTCCACAAAATGTTATCGTTTTACCATTATATATACTATTAACAGTTTTAGCAGTTCAGCTTTCTATTCGAATGATTCGAAAACAATTTATTAAAAATGATAATGAACCAATTATGAAACAGTTAGTCTCGTATTCTATTGTCTTTGGAGTAGTTGCGGTTTGCTTAAGTATTGCAAGTATTATTGAGGCATATGGTTCAACTTATTTTTTAAAAGCCATCTCAGAAATAATTGTTTCAAAAAATTAACAAATAATTTTTGACACTTTCTCTTTCTTTGTTATAATTATTATCAAGTGGCGAGGGAGTGAAAAGAATGGAAGAACGAGTTGAACGAATAAAGAAACAACTACATTTAGCAGGATACAAATTAACACCACAACGGGAATCCACTGTTCGTGTTTTATTAGAAAACGAAGAAGATCACCTAAGTGCAGAAGATGTTTACCTCCTAGTGAAAGAAAAATCGCCAGAAATTGGACTTGCTACTGTTTATCGTACGTTAGAATTACTAACTGAGTTAACAATTGTTGATAAAATAAATTTTGGTGATGGCGTTTCAAGATACGACTTAAGACATGAAGGTGCACAACATTTTCACCATCATTTAATTTGCACGGTTTGCGGAGCAGTAGATGAAATTCATGAAAATCTATTAAGTGAAGTTGAAAAGACAGTTGAAGAACGTTGGAATTTTAAAATTAAAGATCATCGATTATCATTTCATGGTGTATGTCATCGTTGCCATGATCAAAACGAAGAGTAGTAAAATGATTTTAATCTAATTAAAATCATTTTATTTTTTGATTCTTAAAAGACGGAGCAGTTCAATAAAAAGAGTCTGCTCTTTTTCATGTTCTAAAAATGACACTGAATGATTAATGTTGATTTTTTAAAGTATGATTTGTCCAATTTTTGCATAGTATGTAGTAATGATGTCTTTACTTCTAGCAAAAGGTGGTGGTCATATGAAAAAAAGAGCAAGTATTGTTTTTAATGTAATAAAAGTTACAATTTTATTCATTACATGTACAATTTTATTTTATTTTGCTATTCAATGGATTCATTCTGAATATGAAAATATGCATCGATATGACCGACCAGAAGGTTCAATGTTAAAGGTGGACATTCATAAAAAGGATGGTGCTTTTAACCAATTGGTACGGTTTTATCAAAACGGGGAGTAATGAAATGTGACAACGACTGATAAAACACCTTTTAAAAAAGAATTTGATTTTGCAATGGAGGATTTTATCCATTTTATCCAAGTTGAAAAAGGTTTATCTAAAAATACAATTCTATCATATGGTAAGGATTTAGAAAGCTACGGAAAATATTTGGACGTTGTTGAAAATATAAATGGTCTCTCAAATATAACTAGGTTACATATTATTAGTTATTTAAAATATTTAAAAGAAAGAGATTTAACGGCTCGAACAATGGCTCGTCAACTAGCAACAATTCGCTCATTTCATCAATTTTTAATTCGTGAGGTTGATGGGATGAAAGACGATCCTTCACTATTAATAGAAATTCCAAAAGCGCCAAAAGTACTTCCAAAGGTTTTATCACTACAGGAAGTAGAGGCTTTATTAGAAGTACCTGAACACACTACATTTGGCTTAAGAGATAAAGCAATGTTAGAATTGTTGTATGCTACTGGCATGCGGGTGTCAGAGTTATTATCATTAAATCTATCTGACATTAATTTAACAATGGGATTTGTGCGATGTTTAGGTAAAGGAAGTAAAGAACGAATTATTCCTTTAGGTAAGCTTGCGATTGAATCAATTGAAAATTATTTAAAATTGTCAAGAAATGAATTAAAGGGTAAAAAAAATAATGATGCATTTTTCTTAAATCATCATGGAAATAGAATGTCTAGACAAGGATTTTGGAAAAACTTAAAAAAACAAGCTGAAAAAGCAAATATTCAACATGAATTAACACCGCATACTTTACGTCATTCATTTGCAACACATTTATTAGAAAATGGCGCTGATTTAAGATCAGTTCAAGAAATGCTTGGACATGCAGATATATCTACAACTCAAATTTATACACATGTAACGAAAAATAGACTTAAGGATGTTTATAAAGAGTTTCATCCAAGAGCTTAATTTCAGACTGCCCGCCAAACGCTCGCTTTCTTCGTTGCTTCGCCTGTATGCGGTGCTCATTACTGTCAAAGGTACTCCGCTCCTCATCAGGCTTCGCGCCTCGAAAGACAAGCGCTTACAATAAGTCTGAAAATCAGATTATTAGAATTTTGTTTACACATTAAGAGCTTAAATTAAGCTCTTTTTTCTTGTAAAATGATTGTTATAATGTGAAAAGCATAATATATTAAATTAATCATGTATGAACTGAAACTAGGTGACTTGAAAGGATGAAATAAATGATTACGATTAAGACTGAACGTGAAATAAACTTAATGAATGAAGCAGGTACTTTATTGGCTTCTACACATAAGGAAATTGCTAAAATAATTAAACCAGGGATTACAACTTGGGAAATCGATCAATTTGTAGAAAAGTTTTTAGCTGAAAATGGTGCGAAACCGGAACAAAAAGGTTACAGAGGATATGAATATGCAACTTGTGCATCAATTAATGATGAGATTTGCCACGGATTCCCTCGTAAAAAACCATTAAAAGATGGAGATATTGTAACGATTGATATGGTGGTAAATTTAAATGGTGCGCTTGCTGATTCGGCTTGGACATACGGTATAGGAAATATAGCTAAAGAAAACAAAGACTTATTAAAAGTCACGCAAGAATGCTTATATAAAGGCATAGAGCAAGCTGTAGTAGGAAACCGTATTGGTGATATTGGCTTTGCAATTCAATCTTATGCTGAGTCTTTAGGTTATTCTGTTGTGCGTGATTTTACTGGACATGGCATAGGACCAACTCTTCATGAAGAGCCATATGTTCCTCATTTCGGTATAGCTGGTAAAGGTTTAAGACTACGTGAAGGGATGGTCATTACGATTGAACCGATGATTAATTTAGGGTCATGGCAATCAACAATGGATTCAAATGGCTGGACAGCAAGAACAAGAGATGGAAAAAATTCAGCACAATATGAACATACTTTAGCGATTACAAGTAATGGACCAAAGATATTGACGAAGCAATAAGTTAATTATTACATTGATAATGAAAGCATAAAAACTATAATTAAAAACCAATTAAAAATCTATTGACATAATGGACTAGCTAGAATACTATTATATTATTAATAAACAATCGAATACTCCAAAGGGGAGTAGCGTCAGGAGAGATCCTGAAACAAAGTCGTCATTACATGAGAAGAAATTCTCATCGGCTTTGTTGGCATACATATGTGTGCTCAGCAAGACCTTTGCCGTAGAACTACAACTATTGGCAAAGGTCTTTTTATTTTGTAGTCACGGGTACAGGTTGTTTAATTAAAAATAGTAGTTTCATAAGGGGGAAGAGTCATGGATTTATTAGGTGGATTAAGTATTGGCGTACTATTGAATGTAATTTTTATCGACCTGTTATTAAGTGGTGACAATGCTATTCTAATCGCATTAGCAGCGAAAAACTTACCAGCTGAACAAAAGAAAAAAGCAGTATTATTTGGTACATTAGGTGCAATTGGACTACGTATAGTATTTGCAGCAGTAATCGTGTATTTATTAAAAATTCCGTTTATTTATGCAATCGGTGGTTTAATGTTATTATGGATTGCTTTTAAATTATTAGTCGATGACTCTGGACACGGCGAAGTTAAAAGTGGTGCAACATTATGGGGAGCAGTTCGAACAATCATCATTGCAGATGCATTAATGAGTCTTGATAATGTTTTAGCTTTAGCTGGTGTATCACATGGTAGCTTAGTTGCAATCGTAATTGGTATTTTAATTTCTATTCCAATTATTGTTGGTGGAAGCTCATTATTAATGAAAATTATGAACAAATTCCCAATTATTACAACAATTGGTTCAGGTATTTTAGCTTGGACGGCAGCTGGTATGATTACGCATGAAAAGATGATTCACGATGCTTTTGAAAATCAATATATTGCTTTAGCGTTCAAAATTGTCATGACTGCAATCGTAATTGGAGCTGGTACAATTGTTGCTAGAAGAAAAGCACAAAAACATCAAGTTGCAAATTCACAAAATCAAACAGCATAATACTTTAAAAGGCCCAGCTTATAAAGCTTGGGCTTTTTATTTTGCAATCAGTATGTAAGAGGAAATTTTAGCATATCATTTTTATTAGCGACTAAAAAAAGAAAATAATTATGAAATATTTATGTCAAATTAACAGTATTCTGGGGAATTATAGTATCAATAGACACAAATTGGAAAATATAATTCTTGAAAAGAATTAGGACAATAAGTATACTTTAGTTGTCAGACATCTGACGCTATCATTTAAGTTTCAGTTTGTTTCGATGAGTTAGGAGGAAAACAAATGAATAGAAAATTTAATAGAGTGTTCCTCGTTGTTATGGATTCTGTAGGGATCGGAGAAGCTCCTGATGCAGAAAAATTTAATGATGTTGGATCAGATACACTAGGCCATATTGCTGAAGAAATGAATGGTTTACATATGCCGAACATGGCAAAACTAGGTTTAAGTAATATTAGAGAATTGAAAGGGGTTCCAAAGGCCGATAAGCCACTTGCATATTACACAAAAATGGAAGAGTCATCAGTTGGAAAAGATACAATGACAGGACATTGGGAAATCATGGGTCTTCACATTGATAAGCCATTTAAAGTTTTTGCTGATGGATTCCCTAAAGAATTAATAACCGAATTAGAAACCCATTTTGATCGTAAAATAATCGGAAATAAACCTGCTTCAGGAACTGAGATATTAGTTGAACTTGGTGAACAGCATATGAAGACAGGCGATTTAATCGTTTATACATCTGCTGATTCTGTTTTACAAATTGCAGCTCATGAAGAAGTTGTTCCTTTAGAAGATTTATATCGTTATTGTGAAATTGCACGTAAATTAACATTAGATGATCCATACATGATTGGTCGTGTAATCGCGAGACCATTTGTAGGAGAGCCTGGAAACTTCAAACGTACACCAAATCGCCATGACTATGCATTAAAACCATTTGGACGTACTGTTATGAATGAGTTAAAAGATGCAAATTTTGATGTGATTTCAATCGGTAAAATTGCTGATATCTTCGATGGTGAAGGAATTACGAAAGCATTACGTACTGTTTCAAATATGGACGGTATGGATAAATTAGTTGAAACATTAAAAATGGACTTCACCGGTTTAAGCTTCCTAAATTTAGTTGATTTTGATGCAGTCTACGGTCATAGAAGAGATCCACTAGGTTACGGTAAAGCATTAGAAGAATACGATGCAAGATTACCTGAAGTATTTGATTTATTAAAAGAAGATGATTTATTAATGATTACTGCCGATCATGGAAATGATCCGACATATACTGGTACAGACCATACAAGAGAATATGTTCCTTTACTAGTTTATAGTAAACAGTTTTCAGAAGGTAAAGAATTAGAAATACCAAAAACTTTTGCTGATATTGGAGCAACCATTGCAGAAAACTTTAAAGTTGCAATGCCATCACATGGATCAAGTTTTTTTGAAAAATTGAGATAAGGTGGAGTTACATATGAATAAAGAAAATATCGATAAAGCCGCTGAGTTTATTAAAAGTAAAGTTGACAGACAGCCTAAAATTGGATTGATTTTAGGATCAGGTTTAGGAGTTCTTGTTGATGAAATAGAAAATCAAGAAAAAATACCGTATCATACGATTCCTGAATACCCAACATCAACAGTAGAAGGGCATGAAGGACAACTAGTTTTTGGAACGATACACGGTATTGAAGTAGTAGCAATGCAAGGAAGAGTTCACTACTACGAAGGATATAGCATGGAAAAAGTTACATTCCCTGTACGTATCATGAAAGAATTAGGTGTAGAAAAATTAATCGTAACGAATGCAGCAGGTGGAGTTAATACTTCATACGAACCTGGTGATTTAATGTTAATTACAGACCATATTAATTTTACTGGTACTAGTCCACTAATTGGCCCAAATAACCCAGAGCTAGGCGTTCGTTTTGTAGATATGTCTTATCCATATGACCGTGAATTAAGAGAACTTGCAAAAAATGCTGCTAGTGAAGTAGATGTAAAACTTCAAGAAGGAGTTTACGCTGCACTGACAGGACCATCTTATGAAACTCCAGCTGAAATTCGCATGTTTAGAACATTAGGTGCTGATGCTGTTGGAATGTCAACTGTATCTGAAGTAATTGTGGCACGTCATGCTGAATTAAGAGTACTAGGTATTTCATGTATTTCAAACATGGCAGCGGGCATTTTAGATCAACCGCTAAACCATGAAGAAGTTATTGAAACAACACAAAGAGTAAGAGCATCATTTTTATCTTTAGTAAAAGAGATTATTCTTAAAATCGGTTAATTCAAAAGTTAACGATTATAAAAGGACTTCTACATTATGTGGAAGTCACTTTTCATTAGAAGTAATATATACAAATTAGAAAGAGGCGTTTCAAAAATGAGAATGGTAGATTTAATCGAAAAAAAACGTGATGGAAAAACATTAACAACGGAAGAAGTTAATTTTGTAGTCAAAGGTTTCACAGATGGTAGTGTACCTGATTATCAAATGAGTGCTTTTGCAATGGCAGTTTTCTTAAAGGGTATGACTGAAAAAGAATATAGTGATTTAACAATGGCAATGGTACATTCTGGTGATACAATTGACCTTTCTAATATTGAAGGAATCAAAGTTGATAAGCATTCAACTGGTGGAGTAGGCGATACAACTACACTTGTATTAGGTCCATTAGTAGCTTCTTTAGATATTCCAGTTGCCAAAATGAGTGGACGTGGTTTAGGTCACACTGGTGGTACAATCGATAAATTAGAAGCTGTAGAAGGCTTCCATGTTGAATTAACAGAAGAAGAATTTACTAAACAAGTAAATGATATTAAATTAGCTGTTATCGGACAAACAGGAGATTTAACACCTGCTGACAAAAAGTTATATGCACTACGTGATGTAACAGCAACTGTTAACTCAATTCCATTAATTTCAAGTTCAATTATGAGTAAAAAAATCGCTGCTGGTGCAGACGCAATTGTTTTAGATGTTAAAACTGGTGCAGGTGCATTTATGAAAGATATTGATGATGCACGCGATTTAGCTAAAGCGATGGTTAAGATTGGTAACAACGTTGGAAGACAAACAGTTGCAGTTATTTCTGATATGAGCCAACCATTAGGATTTGCGATTGGTAATGCATTAGAAGTGAAAGAAGCAATTGACACTCTTAAAGGTGAAGGTCCAAAAGATTTAGAAGAATTATGCTTAGTATTAGGTAGCCAAATGGTTGTATTAGCTAAAAAAGCTGAAACAATAGAAGAAGCAAGAGCTAAACTTCTAGAAAATATGAAAAACGGAAAAGCTTTAGAAGTATTTAAAGCATTTTTAGTAGCTCAAGGTGGAGACGGTTCAGTAGTAGATGATCCATCAAAACTACCTCAAGCTAAATATGTACAAGAAGTAGTAGCCAAGCAAGATGGTTATGTTTCACAAATCGTCGCTGATGCAGTTGGAACAGCAGCTATGAAATTAGGTGCAGGACGTGCAACAAAAGAATCAGTAATTGACTTAGCTGTTGGATTAATGCTGAACAAAAAAGTAGGCGAAGCAGTTAAAAAAGGAGATTCATTAGTAACTGTATATTCAAGCACAGAAGATATTAGTGAAGTTGAAAAAGACTTACTAGAAAACATTAAAATTTCTACTGAAAAAGTAGAAGAACCTACATTAGTTTACGATTTAATTATGGAAGCTTAAAAATTTTAAAAAGCTATTCTCTAAAGGTGAGAATAGCTTTTTTTGTTCTTCTTATTCAATAAAATGGCAGGTTACTTTTCAAGTTAATAATATATGGTCTTTTTTTATACTTTTCAAATAGATAAGAACATACCTTTATATCAAAGGAATAAATAATAAAAAATGTTCCAAAGTTTTGATTTAGAGGGAGCTAAGCTAATGGGAAAGAAAGTGTTATTCTTCGGTGATGTAGGAATTGATGATGCGATCGCTTTGGTTTATGCACGATTAACAGAAGATATTGATATAATTGGGATTGTAGCTGATTATGGGAATGTATCTAAAAAAGAAACGACAAGGAATGTTCGGTTTTTACTTAAAAGGTCAGGAAAAGAATATATTAAAGTCTATGGGGGTGCTGAGAAACCAATGACGGGAGAAATCCCGACCTATTACCTTGATATACATGGTCCGTTCGGTTTAGGTCCAATCGATCCAGGATTAAAGTTAGAGAACTTAGAGAACTTTTGTGAAGTGATTAATTTGATTGAGCAGCATAAGGATGAACTAATAATAGTGAATACTGGGAGGTTAACCTCGCTAGCGACCTTATTTATCTTATACGAAGATTTGATGAAAAGTGTGAATTCTTACTATATTATGGGCGGGGCTTTTCTTTATCCTGGAAATGTTACACCAGTAGCTGAAGCGAATTTTCACGGTGATCCGTTAGCAGCTAATATCGTTATGAAGTATGTAAATGGTGCATATATTTTCCCCTTAAATGTAACGCAAAATGCCATCGTAACTCCTTCAATGGCCAATTATATTCATTCTAAAGGAAAAACTGATCTTGTAAAACCATTATTAGATTACTATTATTTCAACTTCTATCAAAAGAAGGTACCTGGCATAAAGGGGAGTCCAGTTCATGATGCGGTAACTCTCATGGCAGTCATACGTAGCGATTTATTTAAATTCTATCAATCTTCTGTTGTAATTGATTCTACCGATGCGGCTAGGGGTCAAAGTATTGCAGACTTTCGAGTAACTGATACTCCTGAGAAATTTGATGGAAGACCACAACAACACATCGCAGTCGGCCTAGACTATGAAGGATTTTATAAGGATTTTATGTCAGTTATGACTGGGGAGAAATTCTAGTTTAAAAATTAATAGAGAATTATCAAATTAATGGATTCAAACTTTAGCTTTATCGCAACTTTTGTCAAACCCTTGCCATATTATGCAAGGGTTTGTTTTTGCTTATTGTTATATTATTATTTTTTTAAATACTTAAGCTTAAGCTTCCTAATAACATAAGTGCAAAAATGATATATGGAAAGATGATTAAAAACCATACAAAAGGCTTTTTCCACGTATCAAGTCTATTATAGATAGCTAAAGTGATTAATAAAATAACCCCTATTGGAATGAATAGGAAGCCATACATTTCAGTGTATGAAAATTTCTGTAAAATAAAGGGTAAAAACAACAAAACAGTACAGCTAATAAGCTTTAATATAATACTTTTATTGATTATCAATTTAGTAATAATAGAAGTGATCAGTATGATGGCAATAAAAAATATAAACAAGTACATCGTAAAGTAAAATGATCCTGATAATTCCCCACCAGCCCCAGTACCATCGGAGTCAGTAGACATTCCAAATAAAAAAAACAACATTGGGAAGATAATGGGACTTGTTACTAGCAATGTAAAACCAATTGTTGCTGACACTTTCTTAAATAAATCCTTCAAAAAAACACACTCCTAATTTCTTTATCTAGTTCCATCTTACGAGATGAAACTAAAAAAATATAGGGAAAATTAATGAATCCTTATTGTGTTTTAACATAAAAGGTATACAACTAATGTATTTTTAAGATACATAAGTTCTACTATATGATCGGCTATCCATTTCAAATAGATGGTGATTGCCGAACAGGAGTTAAAAAATTTTTAGCGAATTATCACGTTATAAAGAAAAATAAATAGTGAAACTAAGAGGTGTAAAGATGAGGCAAACGACGTGGAAAGAAATAATTCTGATGTTTAGTCCGGTAATATTAATACCCTTCATTTTATTTTTTGTGTTACATTCTTCACCCTCCATTGCATTAAGGACTCATGTATTTTTTAATGGCCATCCTATTTTAGCCGTAAAGTCTGAAATTGCAGATGACCAAGAACATAATCAAGGTGATAAGGAGTTCCTAAAAAATGAACACGCAAAATGTTATTCTTTAAATGAAGAAAATTATATCCTTCGAAAAAAAGGTTTTATCTATATAGCTGATTATTACGGAAATGCTTAATATTTATTGTTTCAAGTACGGGGATTACTACTAGAAATGCTCGCATTCATCCTGGCAGGAGAGACCTAAGCTGTTGCTTAACAACTTGAGGTCTCAGGCCAAAGTATTTCTAATATGAATCCAGTACTTTTTTAGTTCCAAACAACTTGCTCATCAAAAAAATTACTAAACGAAACACTAAATAACTATAAGTTTTTACAAGTTGAGAACCTATTAGTATTGTTGTAATCGTGAAGCATTTGTAATCTAAATTCTAAAGAAAATTATTTTCTTGTTTAATTATTTGATTAAATTTAGTATAATTGTAATCGTGCCTTGTTGCATGGGTGGGAGAGGGAGACACTAAAAGAGAGGAATTTCTTTGAAAAATTTATTGAACAAACAGTTTAATCTTGAAGGTAGCGGTACGACCATTAAAACGGAGTTGATTGCAGGTGCAGTTTCATTTTTAACACTTGTCTATATTTTGTCCGTTAATAGTACAATTTTGCATGATGCAGGTATACCGTTCCAAGGTGCAATGATTGCCACAATTTTGTCAGCTTTCTTTGGAAGCGTTATGATGGGATTATGGAGTAATTCACCTTTAGTATTAGTTCCGGGAATGGGCATCAACGCATTGTTTACTTATACAATGGTTGGAGAAATGGGAATGAATTGGAAAGAAGCACTTGCTGTTGTATTTGTAAGTGGAATCTTATTATCAATTTTATCATTCACAAAATTAATTAAGAAATTAACAACTGCGATTCCATTATCACTAAAAAGTGCAATTACAGTTGGAATTGGATTTTTCTTAACGTTTATCGGTCTTCAAGCTGGTGGGATTGTTGTAAAAAATGAAAGTACGTTTGTTTCGATTGCAAATTTTACAAACGTGGATGTTTTAGCAACAGTTATTACACTAGGTATTGCAATTTATCTTTTTATTAAAAATGTACCTGCAAACTTTTTAATTACGGTTATTTTAGGTACAATCATTTCATTCATTTTACATGGTGGAATTGAAAAAGCACATGATACAACTAAAATTACAATGAAATCTGCTAGTGAAGTTGTCGGACAACTGACCTTTGCTCATGTGTTGAGTTTTCCATTTTGGATTGCAGTATTTTCGTTAACAATGGTTGTATTATTCGAATCAATCGGTATTATTCATGGTCAATTAAGCATGATTAACCAAGAGCATAAGCAACAAAAGGTTGTTCAAGGAACTGCGTTTGGTATTATTTTATCCGGTTTACTTGGGACTAGTCCAACAGTTATTGCTGTTGAAGGTAGTGCAGGTATCAGTTCTGGTGGTAGAACAGGTCTTACTTCTGTTGTAACTGGATTTTTATTTTTAGGATGTTTACTCTTTATGCCATTAATAGCATATATTCCAACATCTGCGATTGCACCAATCTTAATCATAATCGGTTCATTAATGGTTAAACATATTACAGATATTCAATTGGATGATCCTACTGAGGCAATACCAGCCTTTTTAATTTTAGCATTCATCCCTTTAACATATAGTATTATTGACGGAATTGCATTCGGTTTTATTGCTTATCCATTAGTAAAAATGGCAGCAGGTAAGAAAACTGAAATTACACCATATATGGTGGCAATTTCTGCACTATTCTTTGTACGATTTGCATTGAACTTTATTTCATAAAAAAAAGCGCTGATTCTTTTACCAAGAACCAGCGCTTTTTAATTTGTTGTTTTTTGAAATTTAGATTTTGCAAAACATTAATCAAAAAATTTATTTAAACGTTTATAGAAGAAATAGCCAACAACGGTACCAATTATTAATCCAATCACGTAAATAAACGTGTTATTTCCATTTGCAATGGTAGATGTTAATAAAGCGATTAATGTCGCTGAAAGATATACAAATAAGACGTTTACGAATAAACCGAATTTTTTATAAACGAATAATTTGCCATTATTGACATTCGCATATCTGTTATAACATAATAAACCGATTAGTAGAAATGCAACGATATAAAGGGTAATGATCGTTAAATTTCCGGAGTCTATAGTTGGATAATGAACGATTTTTTCATTAAAATCTTTTGAAATATATAGTGGGCCTGTTTGATATGGAATAGACCAACTAGTAATCGTTTTTTCAAAGCTATTGCCAGATAATTTATAGTTAAAGATACCATTTAAGTTTGAATAAATACTAAAATAGATAATACTAGGTGAGAAAATCGTAAAAATAGTGAAAAGTGTTTGAGAAAAATAATGACCTGTAATTGTTCCAATCGATAGACCAATTGTAAAAAAAGCAATCGTAAATAGGAATATGACTGAAAAAATAGTTACAAATGATGAAACATCAATATATTTGTGTAGATTAGTATTGTAATGGATTAATAGAGTTAAAATAATTAATCCAACAGTCGCCAAAAAAATATGGGCAATTCCAAATACCCATTTTGATAAATAAAGTTGTCTAGGTGAGAAAGGAAGCGAAAATTGGAAATCAATTCCTCCAGTATTTCGTCCAATTCCTATTAATAAAATACTTAATATTAATACGATGATTGGTGAAATAAATGCTAGCATACTAAAGTCAGTGATATAAAGGTACGGATTACTAGGATTAGTTAGTAATGCTAGATTTAATTCATCAGTGTTATTGTAATAGCTAAATGGAAGAATAATCAGATAGACAAGATATAATAAAATAAGTGCAAGTCTAGATTGTTTGGAATTTATTAGCCACAATGCTTTACTAAACATATAAGTCCCCTCCATCATTTATGAAAAATAAATCCTCTAATGTTAATGGAAGTTCTTCTAATAGAAGCGGATTTTCATTTTCCATTCGTTTTATATATTCGTTCTTATTTCCATTAATAATGATAATTGCTACTTTGCCGGTTTTTGAGAATACAGAAATAGATGGGTCATCTTCAAATATTTTAGGTAAGCCATCTTCAAATGCTACTTGTAATTTATAAAATTGACTCGTACTCTCTTCCATTGTAGAGATTGAATTAATTCTTCCATCCTTAATAAATAAATATTGATCAATTATTTTTTCTAGTTCAGCGAGATGATGTGATGAAATAATCACTCCGACTGAGTTTGTGCTTGCATATTCAATGATTAATTGCAAAACAGTCCGTTTAACGACTGGATCTAAACCATTAGTTGGTTCGTCTAAAATGACATATTTGGCATCTGTAGAAAAGGTTAATAATAAATAGATAAGTGTTTTCATCCCTTTTGAGTATTTACGTAGAGTTGTATTAGGTAATTTATATTTATTTAATGCTTCTAGAAATTTGTGTTTATTGAAGTTTGGATATGAATTTTCATAGATCGTAATAAGCTCTTTCACACTATATTGATTAATGAAATTTGTAGAATCACTCATATATGCAATTTGTCTTCTTGTGATAGGTGATTCGTTAATCTCTTCATCGTCAATACTTATTGAGCCTTCGTCTGGAGATAGGATGCCAACGATTGTCCTTAAAAGAGTCGTTTTACCAGCTCCATTTCTACCGATTAAGCCTGTGATTTTACCTTTTTCTATTTGAAAGTTTAGATTTTTTAACACTTCATTTTCATCGAGTTTTTTACTTAAATGATGGATTTTCAACAAACTATTCAGCTCCTTTATTAGAATAAAACTCTTTTACCCAATTAATTATTTCTTCCTCTTTTACGCCATCTGTTAAACAATCAATTAATAAATTAGAAAGTTTATTTTTATATTTTAAAAGGGTATCTGTTGAAACAGTCTCTTTTGTTAAACCAATTACAAATGTTCCTTTACCCCTTATCGTTTCGATGATTCCAGTGCGCTCTAGTTCTTGATAGGCTCTACTAACAGTATTTGGATTGATCACCAATGTAGTTGCTAATTCACGTACGGAAGGAAGTTTATCGCCATTTACCAAAATCTTTCTTAGAATTTGTTCTTTTGTTTGTAGAACAATTTGTTCCCAAAGGGGTAAATGGCTTCTTGGGTCTAAAATAATAATCAAGAGATCACCACCTCAAATGTTTTCTTAAGTGTATGGAGTGTATTAAGTGTATGGATGTAATTAATACACTTTACTTATATCATATGTTTTCATGTATGTAAATAGTTCCATTCTTTCTAATATTTTCTTCTGTGGTTGATTAAACTACTTATATTTGGAAAAAATATGTATGAAAAGAATGGAGGGTTATAGATGAAAAGGGTATTACTAACTCTTTTAAGTAGTGTTATGATCTTTTCTTTATCACTACCTAAAGTAAATGCAAGAGAGACACAAAATAATGATGTAAGTTTGGCAAAAAGTGCATTATCTTCCGTAATTATTGAACAAGATACTGGGAAAATCTTATATGAAAAAGACGCTAGAAAAGAGCTTCCACCAGCAAGTATGACTAAGATTATGACAATGCTTATTATTATGGAAGAAATCAATAAAGGAAAACTCAGGTTAGATGAAAAAGTTATGACAAGTGAACATGCTGCGTCAATGGGCGGATCACAAATCTTTTTAGAACCTGGCGAAGAGATGACAGTAAAAGAAATGTTAAAAGGGATTGCAATCGCATCAGGAAATGATGCATCGGTGGCAATGGCAGAGAAAATTGCAGGTACAGAAGAGGCGTTTGTCGCTCTAATGAATAAAAAAGTAAAACAGTTAGGATTAAAAAATACACATTTTGAAAACCCAACTGGGCTACCAGCACCTGGTCATTATTCATCTGCGTATGATATGGCAATCATGGGAAGAGAGCTTTTAAAATATCCATTAATTACAAAGTTTACTGGTACTTATGAAGATTACTTGAGAAAAGATACTGAAAAACAATTTTGGTTAGTTAATACGAATAAACTAGTTCGTTTTTATCCAGGAGCGGATGGTTTGAAAACTGGATTTACTGCAGAAGCAAAATATTGTTTAACAGCAACTGCTAAGAAGAACAACATGCGAGTAGTTAGCGTGATTATGGGTGCACCAACTTCTAAAGAAAGAAATGCACAAATGACAAATTTGCTTGATTATGCATTTAATCAATATCAAGTAAAACAGTTAATTAAACAAGGTGAGAATATCGAAAGGCTTAGTATTAGCAAAGGTAAGTCTAAAGGTGTAAATGTTATCACTAAAAGCCCAGTTTCAGTTGTTTTGAAGAAGGGTGAAGCGATGAATAAAATTACGAAAGATATTCAGCTGAACAAAAATATTCAAGCCCCAATTAAAAAAGGGCAAGTTGTCGGTGTTTTAATATTAAAACAAGGTAGCAAAGTTTTATCTAAAACAGATTTGGTTGCTAATAAATCGGTAAGTAAAGCTAATTGGTACGATTTATTTAAGCGTACTGTTGGAGGATTCAACTGATTTTTTCCGACTAATTTCGAGTATTACTAAAAGATTTGGCGTTTTGCCACTAGTTTTGTCATACGTGAAGGAATTCGGTTTAGTTTTAAAGAACTCTAAAATAACCGTCAAATAAGGAGGTTATTGTAGTGAGTCTTAATATTGAACTTGAAGTGAAAAATGCAATCCTTTGTGTAAGACTTGCAGGGGAACTAGATCATCACACTGCTGAGGATTTACGTTTACAAGTAAATGAGGTATTAGAGTCACAGACTATCAAACATATTTTATTAAATCTTGAGCATTTAACGTTTATGGATAGTTCTGGTTTAGGTGTCATTTTAGGTAGATATAAAGTTATTCGAAATAAAGGTGGAGAAATGGTTGTATGTTCAATTTCTCCATCAATTAAACGGTTGTTTGATATGTCTGGTTTATTTAAGATTGTTCATTTAGCTGATGATGAGTCAAATGGACTTAATGTATTGGGGGTGGCATAATGCGAAATGAAATGAACCTTCAATTTTCCGCATTAAGTCAAAATGAATCATTTGCTCGTGTAACTGTAGCTGCATTTATTACCCAGCTAGATCCTACATTAGATGAATTAACAGAAATTAAAACTGTCGTATCTGAGGCTGTTACAAATGCGATTATTCATGGTTATGAAAATAATCCTGAAGGTATCGTATTCATTTCAGTTCTACTTGAAGATCAGACAGTAACTTTAACAATTCGAGATGAAGGTATAGGTATTGCTGATTTAGATGAAGCAATGCAACCTTTATACACTTCAAAACCAGATTTAGAAAGATCCGGCATGGGATTTACGATTATGGAGAATTTCATGGATCAATGTGAAGTTGTGTCCACTATTAATGTTGGTACAACGATTACCGTTAAAAAGTACTTATCAAATAGCAATGTTTTAAGTAATTAAGGAGAATCGCCTATGGACGTAGAAGTCAAGCAAGATCAACCCCGTGCGCAGTTAAAGGATCATGAATTAAAAGAGTTAATTAAGCGTAGTCAGGCTGGAGATCAATTGGCTAGAGACAGCATCGTCGGGCACAACATGAGACTTGTATGGTCAGTTGTTCAGCGCTTTATTAACCGCGGATATGAACCAGATGATTTATTTCAAATTGGTTGTATCGGATTATTGAAATCGGTAGATAAATTTGATTTATCTTATGATGTACGATTTTCTACATATGCTGTTCCGATGATTATCGGAGAAATCCAACGATTTATTCGAGACGACGGAACGGTTAAAGTGAGTCGTTCATTAAAGGAAACGAATAATAAGATTCGAAAAGCAAAAGAAGAATTAAGTAAAACGCTTGGAAGAATGCCTACAATTAACGAGATTGCTACTCATATGGAAATTACACCAGAGGATGTCGTACTTGCACAAGAGGCAAGTAGAGCTCCTTCATCAATACATGAAACGGTGTATGAAAATGATGGTGATCCGATTACATTGTTAGATCAAATTGCTGATAACCATGAAACAAATTGGTTTGAAAAATTTGCATTAAAAGAAGCGATAAAACAACTAGATGATCGAGAGCGATTAATTGTCTATTTACGATATTATAAAGATCAAACTCAATCAGAAGTTGCTGAACGATTAGGAATTTCTCAAGTGCAAGTTTCAAGACTAGAGAAAAAGATTCTCCAACAAATGAAAGACAAAATTAAATAAAATCTTGAGCTAAATAAGCTGAAGAATCGTAGGAAAAACAATACGATTTTTCAGCTTTTTTATTTTGTCTTTATATTTGAGTTTTTACTGTAACTCTAGTTTCAAATAAAGATGAACATCTTCAAGTCCCATTATCAGATGCTTTTTTTGATAGGACTGACGACAAACTTTTCCTATTTTTACTTACCGAACTACTGGAGATCAATCTTACTGGACTTATATTTTTGGGAAGTTTTCACATACTAGTTGTAATTGAATTCATAAAGCTTTGAAACTGAGGGGAAAGTATGAATAAGGTGTTATATATTAAATTAATCAATCGAATCGTTGTACAAGTAGGTAAACGTGTACATCTAGGAGAGATTGCACGATTACAAGGGATTAATGTTGATTTAACCCGAATTCAAAACATCATTGTACATGAATCAAAAAAGGAGGATGGTACACATACAGTTATTGATATTCTAGAGCTTTTACCATTAATTCTTGAAATTGAACCTGATATTTCGTTCGAGCTAGTTGGAGTGACAATGTGCATAATAGAACTTAAAAATGAAGTTTCAAAGGATCGTTTTTTTCTGTTTTGTTTCGTTTGGATCTTGTTATTTACAGGTTCTTCATTAGCAATTATTTATTTCCACGAAGATGTTAGCATGCAACAGGTTCAACAACGAATTTACTATATGATTACAGGAGAACATAATCATAAACCTTTATTACTTCAAGTACCATATTCTTTTGGACTAGGAATTGGGATGATTTTATTTTTTAATCAATGGTTTAAGACTAGATTAAACGAAGAACCGAGTCCTCTTGAAGTAGAAATGTTTCAGTACCAACGCTCAATGGATGAATATGTGTTAGTAAACGAAAATAAAAAGCCAAACAAAAGTGTAAATACCGATGATTAGAGAATTGTTTATAGTGTTTGTAGGTTTTTCAGGAGGTATTGCTGTTGGTACGGGCTTTGTAGCATTTTTATCGGTTATTGGAATTATTCCAAGACTAACGCAGTTAACAAAAACGATTAAAAAAATTCGAGCTTATGAGTTTGCAGTTATTTTAGGAGCAATCTTTGGTTGCTGGATTAGTTTGCGAAATACCGTTTTTAATTTGCCGAATATCTTTTCAATATTTATTGGGCTGTTAGCAGGTATTTTTATTGGAATGTTAGCTGCAGCGTTAACCGAAGTATTAAACGTTTTTCCCATCTTAGCGAAACGGATTGGCATTCAAAAGAAAATTGTGTACTTATTAATGGCAATTGCACTAGGTAAAGTTTTTGGGTCGTTATTTCATTGGATTTATTTTATAGAGTAAAGGATGGATGAAATGAGTGGGAAATTAAAAGCTAATTATAAAGAGAATATAAAACCATACCAACCGAAAAAACCGGTATTAAAAAATTGTATTAAAGCGTTTTTAGTTGGTGGATTTATCTGCCTTTTAGGTGAATGTATTACGAAAATCTATATTAACTATTTTAACTTTACTGAAAAAAATGTAGGTGATCCAACAGTAGCTACACTTGTATTAATTTCTAGCTTACTTACAGGGTTTGGTATATATGACAAAATTGGACAATTTGCAGGTGCAGGATCTGCTGTTCCTGTAACAGGCTTTGCCAATTCTATGACGAGTGCAGCTATGGAACATAGAAGTGAAGGTCTCGTTCTAGGGGTTGCAACAAATATGTTTAAACTAGCTGGTTGTGTAATTGTTTATGGAGTTGTTTCGGCATACGTCGTTGGAATGATTCGATACGCATTTAAAGTATTCCTTTAGGAGGTGAGTACATATGGCTTTAGTCGGTAAACAAACTTGGGAGTTTCAAAATGGTGTTTATGTCCAAGCATCTGGAACCGCTGTTGGACCAAGAGAAAACTTGGGACTGTTAGGTGGCAAATTTGATTATGCTTATGAAGATCTTCATTGTAATGAAGATAATTGGGAATTGGCAGAAAGAGCATTAATGAGAAATGCAATTTCAGTTGCACTAAAAAAAGCAAACAAAACCGTAGAAGATATCGATGTATTTTTAGCAGGTGACTTACTAAATCAAAATGTTACTGCGAACTTTATGGCAAGGGAATTGCAACTTCCTTTTTTATGTATGTTTGGTGCATGCTCAACATCTATGGAAACGGCTGCACTTGGTGCGCAGTTAATCGATAGTGGCTACGCAAAAATGGCATTGGCAGCAACAAGTAGCCATAATGCTACTGCTGAAAGGCAATATAGATATCCTACAGAATACGGTGGACAAAAACCAGATTCTGCAACTTTTACAGTAACTGGAGCAGGAAGTGTTCTCCTTTCAAATAAAAAAAGCAAAATAAAAGTAAAATGCGCCACAATTGGTACAGTTCAGGATTTAGGTTTGACAGATCCATTCGACATGGGTTCTGCGATGGCACCAGCAGCAGCCTATACAATTGTACAACATTTTAAGGACACAAATACGACGCCTGATGATTATGATTTTATCGTAACTGGAGATCTTTCAGCTGTAGGCGCACCTATTTGCGAACAACTTGTTAGAGAAGAAGGATATGATATGGCTGGAAAATACAATGATTGTGGATTGCTAATCTATGATCGAGAAAATCAAGAAGTTTTTGCTGGGGGAAGTGGATGTGCTTGTTCAGCAGTTGTAACATATGGTCATTTATTTCAAGAATTAAATAAAGGTACTTATAAACGAATTTTAGTAGCGGCAACCGGAGCTCTTTTAAGCCCAACAATGATTCAACAGAAAGAATCAATTCCAACTATTTCACATGCTGTCGTTTTCGAAAGCTGTTAGGAGGTGTTCAGATGGATTTTGTTAATGCTTTTATAGTAGGAGGTCTAATTTGTGTAGTTGGCCAATTACTTTTTGATTTCACAAAATTAACACCAGGGCATGTGATGTGCATATTTGTAGTAATTGGATCAATTTTAGATGGGTTTGGCATTTACGATAAGCTAATAAAATTTGCTGGTGCAGGTGCAACCGTTCCAATTACTAGTTTTGGCCATTCTTTATTACATGGAGCGATGGCGGAAGCAAGTGATCACGGATTTATTGGTATTGGAATGGGGATTTTTTCCCTAACTTCATCTGGAATTTCAGCAGCAATTTTATTCTCATTTATAATAGCACTTATTTTTAAGCCAAAAGGTTAACTTATGAAAAAGAAAAGGATCATTATCGTAACCGACGGAGATGTTTATGCACATCGGAGTATTGAGTATTTGGCAAAACAATTTGGCGGATGCACAATATCACAATCGAAAGGTAATCCCACTAAGTTCTCTGGAAAGAGAATGGTTGAAATCATAATGCAAGCACAAAAGGAACCAGTATTTGTATTGTTTGATGACAGTGGCTTTATGGGAGAAGGTCCTGGAGAAAAAGCTTTAAAATATGTAGCAAGTGATAAACATATTGAAGTTATTGCTGCACTAGCAGTAGCATCAAATACACATCATCAAGAATGGACAAAAGTAGATGTAAGTATTGATAACGAAGGGAATTTAACGGAATACGGTGTCGATAAGTATGGAGTACCTGATATTGAAATCGGAAGAATAAATGGAGACACCGTTTATAATTTAGATCAACTAAATATTCCTTTCATTTTAGGAATCGGCGATATTGGAAAAATGGGTGGAAGAGATGATATAGAAATCGGTTCACCCATTACAAGAAAAGCAATTGAATATATCCTCGAGAGGAGTGAACTCCAATGACTACGAAAAAAGAGCCGACAAAACTTACAAATAAACTAGTTACAAATGCTTATACAATTAGTGATCGGATCGGTTATGGAGTAAGTTTTGATGTCGGAAAACGTGTGATTTTTGTAAATAAAGTTGAAGTTAATCTATATTATGTTAACGGATTAACGGATACAAGTTTTATTCAAAGATTCTTAGATGACTTAATTGGGTTAGAAAAAGTCGAGAAAAATAAATCAATGTTTAAAAATATTGAGGATACAATTGTCCATCAATCAGTAGAAATCGTTTTAACATTTGAAGATGTTATTAAGAAAGTATTATCAGGTTTAATTGTAGTATTAGTTGATGGAGAAGATAAAGGACTTGCAGTCGATGTTAGGAGTTATCCTGGACGTGGTCCAACAGAACCAGATACTGAGCGAGTAGTACGTGGATCACGAGATGGTTTTACTGAAAACATTATTAATAATACTGGCCTAATTAGAAGACGAATTCGCGATGAAAATTTAAGAAATGAAATTCTTCAGGTAGGTGAAAGCTCTAAGACAGATATTTGTTTGTCCTATATAGAAGGCTTAGCGCATGCGGAACTTGTAAAAGAAGTTCGGGATCGAATTACAGGTATCCACGTTGATGGTCTTACAATGACAGATAAGAAATTAGAGGAATTTATTTTAAAACAAGGATATAATCCTTTTCCTTTAGTTAGATATTCGGAAAGACCTGACGTTGTTGCAAACCACATTCTCGAAGGACATGTATGTATTATCGTGGATACATCTCCGAGTGTAATCATTACGCCTGCAACGTATTACCACCATATGCAACATGCTGAAGAATTCAGACAGACTCCTACAGTCGGAACATTCCTTCGATGGTGTCGTTATATAGGAATTTTTATGTCAATCTTTTTATTACCATTTTGGTTGCTATTATGTAATTATCCAGAGGTATTACCAAAATCATTAAGTTATATTGGTCCAAAAGAAACAAGTAATATTCCAATTTATTTACAATTAATTATTGCCGATATGGGGATTGAATTTCTGAGAATGGCAAGTATACATACACCAAATGCAGTTTCCACTTCGATGGGGATTATTGCAGCAGTATTAATTGGGCAAGTCGCAATTGATGTAGGCCTTTTCCAACCGGAAGTAGTACTATATACAGCTGTGTCAATGATTGGATCATATGCGACGCCTAGTTATGAGCTAGCACTTGCAAATAAATTGGCCAAATTCTTTATATTAATTTTAACTGCAATATTAGGGGTTAAAGGCTTTATGATTGGTTCAACACTATTTATACTGTTTTTAGCAAGCCTCAACACTTTAAATACACCTTATTTTTGGCCATTTATTCCATTTGATGGAAGAGCCTTCTGGCATTTAGTTATCCGTACAAAAGCTAGTGAAAGTCAACATCAAAAAGGTGGAAAAACAATCGGTGATGCTACTATTTGATCTGCTTATGAAATAAAAGAGGGGGGCTGTCCTAGGAGTCAGATTAACTGATAAATAGACGGCCACAAAAATGTACTAGCGCTGGGGAGGTATCTCAACAGCGCTTTGCATTTGTAGTAGATAAAATCGAACTTTTTGATAGTAATTAGCCTAATTTTTATTGGAAATAGAAAAAATTAGAGCTATCCATTTAATATAAGCTGATATTGTATTTTCTTTAACTTGAAATACCCGTACTGGTATGGGTAACTTTTATTTTTAATTGCGCTTTTATAGAATTTAATTGCAGTTTTGTTAAATTTAATTGCGATACTCAAATTTTAATTGCAGTTTTACCAAATTTAATTGCGATAATCAAATTTTAAGTGCACCTCATGATTTATTTGCACAGTCTGAGCTTTTTTTGCAGTGCAGCGCGCTTTTAACACAATAAACCCGGTTACTTTTTTAAGTAACCGGGTTTGTTTCATTATTATTTAAAGAATGAAAGAATCGCATCAAATAATGCGGAGAAGAAATCTTTAAGTTTTTGAATAAAAGATTGACCTTCTTTAGAATTTAGGTAATCTGAAATTTTATTTTTAGCTTTTGTTAATTGGTTTCCTACTTGATCCCAATTAATATTTAAATCTTTCATTTTTTCAAATAAAGACATCAAACTAGCCTTTTGATCTGCAGTTAATGTAATACCAAGATCCTTTGCTATTCGATCAATTAATGATTTTAATTCATCAGTTGACATGTTTGGATTTTTAGCAAGCTCTTCTTTCACTTTAGTGACAAGTTGTACAGCTTTTTCATTACCTACTGAATCACCAAGTTTGGCAGTTTTAACCATTTCTTCATTTGCTACTTTTTTAACATCATCAGGTATAACTTCACCTGAACTTAGCTCATAAGCCTTCATAATCCCAGTTAAAGCAGCTGTACCAGAGACCTCAAATGGTGCAGTAATGACAATATTTGCATCTTTTAATCCAGCTGTGATTAAAGCATTTGTATACATTGAGTTAGTAACCCATGAAATGTTATTTGATTGAACGACGATACCTGTATTTTTTTCACCGATTGTAATCATAGCAGATGAAAGAGCTCGAGTACCGATTTGAGCACTAGGTACAGTACCATCTAAATATTTATGCTCCTCTTGATTCGAAACAGTCACAATTCTAGCATCAGATGGTGCACCCATTTCAGCTAATAATGATTTCTTTTGCGTTTCAGACAAATTTTGTCCAAGAGTAACAATCGTATCACCAGGAACAGAATCAGCAAATACCGATAAAGGCATAGCTAATAATCCCATTGAAATGGTGAACGCTAATAACTTTCTTTTTAACAAAGAGACACTCCCTTTACAATAATCCAAATTTTACATCTTACAACACTATTATAGTACTTTTAGAAAACTTGTCATTACTTTTTGTTTTTTGTATGATTATATCAGCGTTACTAGTTTATTCAGTAATGAAAAATATAGGACAATTAAGTCTTATGAAATTGTACATACATAAGGAGGATTTTTATTATGAAAAAAGCAAGTATTACATTTGAAAATGGTGAACAAATTTTAATCGAATTATTCCCAGAGCATGCACCAGGTACAGTTGAAAACTTTGAAAAATTAATCCGTGAAGGTTTCTACAATGGATTAACTTTCCACCGTGTAATTCCTGGATTTGTATCTCAAGGTGGAGATCCAAACGGTAATGGAACAGGTGGCCCAGGATACAAAATTAAATGTGAAACTGTTGGTAACCCATTAAAACACAAAGCTGGATCTTTATCAATGGCACATGCTGGAAAAGATACTGGTGGTAGCCAATTCTTTATCGTTCACGAGCCACAACCACATTTAGATGGCGTACATACAGTATTCGGTCAAGTAATCGAAGGTATGGATACAGTTTTAAGAATGCGTAATGGCGATGTTATGCAAGAAGTTAAGGTTTGGGACGAAGAATAGTCAAACCAATATTCTAAAAAGACTTCAAATGAAGAAAACCACAAGGGGAAAATTTTTCCTTGTGGTTTTTTAACATGTTCATGATGGATTAAACGGTGAAATATTTCATAGTAGTTCGGACGACTTATTGAACATTAAATTAGAAGATTAATTTTTGTATTTTTTGAAAAATGTTTAGTTTTTAGTGTTTCACATTCTATTTTCATGTTATTTCTTCACTATTCTTGATTCCTATCATCTAATTCAACATGATTCATCGTCTTATTTGCAGTTTTCTTATTTTTAATTGCAGATTTCCCAAATTTAATTGCAGATTTGGCTTTTTTTATTGCACATACTCCGATTTAATTGCAGTTCACTTGAATTTAATTGCACTAACTGGTCTCACCTTGATCTTCAACGCTGTTGATAATAATGCTGGTTATAATAAGAATTTTGATAATAATTTTGGTTCTGCTGATTTGCAAATTGATGCTGATTTTGAACTTGTCGATTACAGTTTTTTGGTGGTCCTATAAATATAGAAGGTTGTAAATTTGCTGTTGCATTTTTCCATTGGTTTTCATCAAGGCAGTAAGTATGTGAGACGATATTTGAAGGTGTAAATTTCAGTAAATCAGAGAATAAAATTACATCAGGGGAAGGTGCATTAAATATTGCTAATAAATGAGTATTGTCAACATTTGCAATTTCATAATGCCACCAGCCTTGTGGTACGTTTGCAACTTGACCAGGAGTAATTGGAAAATTTAATAGTTGCTTTGTATAAGGATTCAAAATCGATACAACTGCGGCGCCAGAAATACAATATACTAATTCTGATGAATTTTGATGATAATGTGGCTCTACAACATTATTTACACTTAAATATATATCTAATAAAGACAAATTATCCAAAGTATTCAAATCATTAACACTTAATTGATTGATAAAGTTTTGATTATCCTTCACAAAGGCATGGTTTTTATTTATATCATAAGTATATTGAATATTTGGCGATGTATAATCTAAATCCAACCTCATAATGATCACCCTTTTATAGAACTCTAACTAAAATTTACTTTATTCAAATTTAGCTAATTGGTGACAAAAGCCTATAAGGTTGGAATGGCAAGAAGTATACAAGGCTAGAACACTAAATCATTCTAAATTCCTCCTATACCATATATCCCGTTTTTCCTTCTCTCTGGTTTTCTGACTTGACAGAAAAATGTGAGAATTATATATTTGAAATATTGATATATTAGGAACGAATTTTTATATTTACCGTAATATAGAGGGATAATCAATCATATATTATGTATTGGTTTAGATGCTAATTAGAGTTTTAATAATTTTTAAGAGGGGTTAACATGTTAATTAGGTATAAGAAAACATATGAGAAAATTGCAATGGGCCTGCTTTCGTTTATGCCGAATGAAAAGAATGTGAAGAGCTTAGTAAATACGATTAAAGATTATGAAACTAAAGATGATAATCATTTGTTCCTTTGGAAATTAGACGATATTGTTGGGATTATTGGAATACAACTACTACCAGATAAGGTTATTATGATTAAACATTTAAGTGTAAACCCTTCATTCCGAAATCAAGGTATTGCAACTTCACTTTACGATGCTATTAGATCTCAGTATACAGACTATACAATCGTAACAACGCAAGAAGTAGCTTCATTTATTGAACATTGCCATGTTAGTTTGAAAGTATTATAAAAAAAGGTGCTCATTTTTTTTGAGCACCTTTTTTTGCGTTGGCGTTGTAATAAAAATGCTTCTATGAACATTCAAGAGTAAGGATTTTTAAACTTCATGCTATTTTTGCATACTCATGAACCAGTTATGAGTAAGTACGAACCAAGAAATTACTATTTAGCTTACTCATGAACCAGTTATGAGTAAATACGAACCAAGAAATTGCTATTTAGATTACTCATAAACCATTCATGAGTAAGTACGAACCAAGAAATTACTATTTTGCTTACTCATAAACCAGTTATGAGTATTTTGCTTCATAAACCAGCCATGGCTAGGTATGATTCAACTTCCATTTCGAAACACTAAAAAAAGGTGCCCAATTATTTGAGCACCTTTTCCTATAACTCTAAATTTTTCTTCGTAATTCTAATTGCTTTAATCTTTCCGAAATGACATCTGTTCGATCTCTTGTAGAATGTTTATTAATTAAATCTTCCGTAAAAGTCGAGTAATTTTCTTCTTGATTTTGATATCTTTCAATCAATTCTTGGTCATATATCGGGAGATTGAAAGGGTGAAATTCTGTTTCGTTTTGAAGGTTTAGCTGTAAATCTGATATGATTTGTTGAAAGCGTAATTGATCAATACCAGCCATTTCCAATAAATTAGAATCATTTGAAAAGATAATAACGTGTCGAAATAATTTTTTTGCACCAGTAAAGTTTCTTCTTCTATAATGATATAACACTACTGATAATCTTATTAAACCTAACCAGACCTTTTTATATTGATGATTTAATTCAAGTTTCCATTGTTCCTCAAGAATTTCATGACATTCAAAAAAATCTTGATCAAAATGGAAATGACATAAATATTTTATGTATCGCTCGTTTTTATTGTAATGGACCAAGTTTTTCACCTCTTTATTACTAAAATTTTATCAGAAATGGAATTATTTAAAAAGAAGAAAGCCTAGAACTAATGTCTAGACTTTCACGTTTTGTTTATTCACGGGGTTAAATTAACAGACGAAAGCACATCCTACGATGATTAATAAAATAAATAATACTACGATTAAAGCAAAGCCTCTGCCGTGGCCGA
Organism: Bacillus sp. AFS053548; assembly: GCF_002575105.1. Classification (NCBI taxonomy): domain Bacteria; kingdom Bacillati; phylum Bacillota; class Bacilli; order Caryophanales; family Bacillaceae; genus Bacillus; species Bacillus sp. AFS053548. The sequence goes on from NZ_NUHI01000006.1 coordinate 142,293, forward strand.
AACCGCCGAACTCTGGAGAAACAGCACCTTTACTCATGAAATAACCTCCTTACCAAAAAAAAAATTCTTCTTGCACTGATATCTTATGAAAAATTTTAGAAAATGGTATAGGCGTAAAACTAAAAATTTAGGAACAAAGTAACTTCATCGATGAAAAAACCTTTTCTGTTATATAGTTTTATGAAATAATACTTTATACTGTTATAGAGTATATTTTTATTTTAAAGTAAGTTGGTGAGTAGTTTGTGAAGCAATATGAAGTTAAAATTGATGCATTTGAAGGGCCATTAGATTTATTACTTCATTTAATTCAACGATTTGAAATTGATATTTATGATATACCTGTGTCTGAAATAACAGATCAATATGTTTCATATATTCATACAATGAAAGAATTAGAATTGGATATTGCAAGTGAATATTTAGTGATGGCAGCTGAATTACTTGCGATGAAAAGTAAAAGTATTTTACCTAATCATGAAGAACAAGCTGATTGGGATGCTGTACTTGAAGAAGACCCTAGAGAAGAACTAATGAATCGATTAATTATATATAAGCAATTTAAAGAAGCGGCTATCGTATTTCAGGAAAAAGAATCCGAACGTGCGATGATTTTTACCCGAAATCCGGTTGATTTGTCCGAATATGGACCTAGACCAGAAGATATTATCATGCCGACTGATGTTACGATTTACGATATGTTTGGTGCACTTCAAAAGCTATTTAAACGTAAAAAGCTACAAGAACCGCTTCAAACTAAAATTGTTCGTGAGGAAATATCGATCGAAAAAAGAATGGGTGAAATTATTACCTACTTAAAAAGTATAAAAAAGAGAACAAATTTCATCAGTTTATTTCCATATAATGATAAAGAAAGTATTGTAGTTACTTTTTTAGCGATTTTGGAGTTAATGAAAACAAAAGACATTGTAGTAGAACAGGAACAAAACTTTTCAGAAATATTTCTAACATCACGAGAGGTTTTTGAAGATAAGCAAGCTGAGGTGTACTTGTAATGGAACAGGAAAAAAATTTAGTAGGAGTTCTTGAAGGACTTTTATTTGTAGCTGGCGATGAAGGAATATCGATTGTCGAGCTATCTGAGACTTTAGAATTAAGTCAGTCAGATGTTCTAGAATTAATTGAGAGTCTAAAAAAAGAATATGAAAATCCTAACAGAGGATTACAAATTAGAATATTAGCTAACAGATATAAACTTACTTCAAAGAGGGAACATGGTGAGTTTTTTAAAAAATTAGTTGAAAGTCCATCGAACTCTTCGTTGTCACAAGCAGCATTAGAAACTTTAGCGATTGTTGCATATCAACAACCTATCACGAGGACAGAAATTGAAGATATTCGTGGAGTTAAGACTGAAAAACCAATTCAAACTCTTGTCTCTAAATATTTAATTAAAGAAGTTGGACGTGCGGAAGGTACTGGACGTGCAATTTTATATGGAACTACTTCTGAGTTTTTAGATTATTTTGGTCTAAAAAATATAAAAGAATTACCTCCACTACCACAAGATTTAAAAATGGAAGAGGTTGAAGAAGAAGCAGATTTATTTTTTAGTAAATTTGAAAAACAAGATTAGTTAAAAAATTCTGCAAATCTTTATGTATCCTATGTTAAACTAATACTATGGAGATCTTGGAGGGTGAAAGAATTGTTAATTTATAATTGTCTTGGGTATGAATTAGTAAAGGCTCAACCAAATACTTCAGAAGATTTTTTTAATCGTTCTGAAGTTGAATATGAATATAATGGTCAAAAAATTGTTACTTCTGTCTTATATGTTCGCTTTTTTGAAGAACAACTTTCTGAAGTATGTGATTTAAAAACAACTAGATTATATGAAAATGGTGATCAATCAGTAGATTTCCGTGATATAGTGGCACTTGCGCTAATTATTAAAAATCCTGATTATCGTGGAAGAAAGCGAATATATATTAATGAATTAGATCAATTTGTAAAAGAGCTACAAGGTGCTGATTTTGATAAGTTGGTAGGATATGTGAGAAGTATTAAACAAAATTCAAATAAAATTGAAATATCGATCTAATTTAACGGAGGGAAAAAAATGTCGAATAAGATGGTAGAGCATCAATTAAAAATTGTTGGTAATCAATTAGGGATTGTTGGTCTAGAGTGTAATTTGTTTTTAAATAAGAATTCTTTACCGTCATTTCAACATGAAAACCAAGCAGTGGATCCTAACTACTTAGAAAAAATACTTTCTTCATTACGTAGAATTACAGTATATTGTGAAGATGCTAAAGAAGTTTGTGAGAAAATTTTAAGTGGACAGTTCCATAAAGCAACTGCTGAAGATACTTTACATAAAATTTATCACAGATGTATCGCAGAATTCTTCTCTCCTAAAAACGATGCATGGTATGAAAATAGTCGTGCAGCATACACTGGTAATCAAGCAATTACATTCTATAAAGCTGTACCAGGTACAGTCCAAGACCTATTTTCGTCATTAGAAAAAGTTTTTCAACAAATGCGAGAAGAACTTGAGTATTATGAAACAGATTATTCAACAAAACTTATGCAACAATACAAACAGTAATTAGAAAATAGTTAAATGTAAATAGTAATGTTAAAAGACAAAGACTAGAAATTTTCTAGTCTTTTCATTTTGTAAAAAACTCAAAAAAATTGGATATATCTAGTAATTTTTATCTAAGATACGTTACAATACTATAGAAATTTCTTTGTAAGAGAAGAGGATTAAAAATGAAACAAATGTATTCAATTGGACAAAGGACAATCAAAACAGCAATCGGAAGTGGTATATCCCTATTAATTGCAGAAGCTCTACATTTACAAAATTACAGTACTGCAGCTGTCGTTACATTATTAAGTATTCAAAATACAAAACGCAGATCATTTATTGTTGCAATTCAAAGATTTGTTGCATCAGTAATTGCAATGTTAATTGGATGGATGATGTTTGAATTTTTAAGCTATACGCCATTAACAGTTGTCATTTATTTTCTTTTAACTATACCCTTGTTAGTCACATTAAGATTACAGGAGGGAATCATTCCAAGCTCAGTGATCGTTTTGCAAATCTATGTGAGTAACAATAAATCAATATCTTTCTTAATTAATCAAGTTGAAATTTTAGCAGTTGGGATCTTAATTGCTTTAATAATGAATACATATATGCCGAGTATTGAGAAGAAGATGATTGAATCTCAAAAGAAAATCGAGCAAAATTTTAAAATGTTACTGCTTGGTATTGCATTAAAAATGAAGGGTAAGGATGAAGATTCACAAAATGATTTAATGTATGAAACAAAAATACTTTTACAAACGGCGAAAACATTAGCTTATAGGCAAGTTGAAAATAGCTTTATAAAATCAAACTTATATTATATTAATTATTTTGAAATGAGAGAACGTCAATTAGAAATCATATCGAACCAAATCATTCCTTTATTAAAAAAGGTTGCGTTAAATTATCCGCATTCAAAAATTATCGCTGAATTTTTTGAGGACACAGGTGTTTACTTAAAAGAAAAATCTACGGGGATTGAATTATTAGGGGAATTCAGTCATATGATGAATGACTTTAGAAAGATGCCATTACCTGAATCAAGGGATGAGTTTGAGACTAGAGCTAGTTTAATGATGATTGTTTATGAATTGGAAAAAGTGATTTCATTAAAAATGGAGTTTTACTCAGAAAATCAGATTGTTTTAGAGAAGCTAAACTAATCATTTCTTAGAAGTACATGTGGAATTAATATCTTATTTATACGAATTCCAATTATCGCGTGAAACACGTGAATACCGGTAATAGCTATAAATTTAATATCATACAATGGAAAGTAGAAGAGAAATTTATTTTCTCTGATGGAGGTGTATGATGTTAAATCAATCTGAACTCGTCACTTACTTTCAGGAGGTAGAAATCTGGTGTGCGAATGTATTACAGTTGCTGTCTGAAAGATTTGACCATATTCAAGAAAAAGAACTATTAGAATATAAAGTAAAACTCTTGTTAAACAGAATGGGGACAAAAGGTCATTATGTAGATCAAAATTCCTTTTTAGATGAAATTAGTATGGATGTGGACGACATTCAAGAACGATTAATTTCAATTTTAAATGAAGAGGAATATGATGATAGCTATGCGTATCGGGTAATAGAAGTCGAAGAGAGAGTAGGGATTGGTAAACATGAGCTTCCACCTTTACCATATCCATATAATGCACTCGAGCCATATATATCAAAAGAGATCATGATGCTGCATCATGATAAGCACCATAAAAGTTATGTAGATGGTTTAAATAAAGCTGAGCTTGAATTAGAAAAGGCAAGAAAAAATAAGGAATACGATTTATTAAAGCATTGGGAAAGAGAGCTTGCATTTCATGGGTCGGGTCACTATTTGCATACTATATTTTGGAATAATTTAAGTAAATCAGGTGGAGGGCAACCTCATGGAGTACTTTTAAAACAAATTGAAGATGACTTCGGAAGTTATGAAGACTTTAAAGAACATTTTACACAAGCTGCTAAAAAAGTGGAAGGTGTCGGTTGGGCGATTTTAGTTTGGGTTCCAAGAGCGAATCGGTTGGAGATCCTTCAAACAGAAAAACATCAATTCTTTACTCAATGGGATACAATTCCATTGCTAGTTTTGGATGTTTGGGAGCACGCTTATTATTTACAGTATAAATTTGATAAAGACGCATACATTACAAATTTTTGGAACATAGTTAATTGGCCGGATGTAAATTATCGATATGATTATGCTAGTCAATTAAAATGGCAACCCTTTTATTAATTGGAGAAAAATAGTAGGTGCTGGAATTGCTCAGGTTATATATCTGAACAAGTTCAGCACTTTTTTTCTTAAAATAAGTCATTTTTTTATAATGTAATTCGTAAACTTGTACTAATTAGGACTAACTGTGGAGTTGATGCGAAAGATGAAAAAATGGCTAGTAGTAGGAATCATTGGCTTATTTTTAATCGGGATTATTATTCCGACGAATAATGTTGAAGCATTTGGAGGAGTTAGTGCTAGAAATGCTGTTTTGATGGATCAAAAAACTGGACGAATCTTATATGGTAAAGCAATGCATGACTCTGAAAGAATTGCCAGCATTACAAAAATAATGACTGCAATACTTGCTGTAGAGTCCGGTAAAATGCAAAACACGATAACAATTAGTTCAAGAGCAGTTCAAACAGAAGGATCATCCATTTATTTAAAACCTGGACAAAAAATTAAGCTGGAAGATTTAGTTTATGGTTTAATGCTTAGGTCTGGTAATGACGCGGCTAATGCAATTGCCGAGGCTGTAGGAGGTAGCATCGAAAGCTTTGTTTATATGATGAACGAGAAAGCAAAAGAAATCGGAATGAGTAATACATATTTTAGCAATCCATCAGGTCTAGATCAACAAGGAAAAGAGCATTACTCATCTGCTTATGATATGGCGTTATTAACGAGATACGCTATGGAAAATCCTAAATATGCAAAAATTGCAGGTACAAAAGTACACCGTGCCCCAAATACGGCAGAATCTTGGGATTATGTTTGGAAGAATAAAAACAAGTTGCTTACTTTTATGTACAAGTATAGTACTGGAGGAAAAACCGGATTTACTAAAAAAGCAAGAAGAACTCTTGTTTCAACTGCTTCAAAAAATGGAATGGATTTAATTGTTGTAACACTAAATGATGGCCAAGATTGGCAAGATCATATGTCACTATTCGAATATGGTTTCAGTAACTATCCTTTAACGAAAGTATTAAGTAAAGGTGGAATTAAAGAGGTCACAAATAAAAAATATAAAGGACATGTTTATATGAAAAATGACTTCTCTTATCCATTAGATAAAAAAGAGCGAGATCAAGTAAGAATCACAATTGAAATGCAAAAGCCGACAAAGAAAAAAATCGCTAATGATGCAATTGTTGGTAAAGCGATTATCGAATTAGAAGGTGAACAAATTGGATTTAGAAATATTTTTTATAGTGATAGTAAGGTCAAAGTATTTACGAAAGAAATAATCCAAAATGGGAAACAAGTTTTATTAAACTTAATGGGAGAGCACTCTGATGGTTAATATTATTTGGGTTGCTCTTACAATAATTGGTTTTATTTTTGCGATGATTAATGGCACTATGGACGAAGTAAATAAAGCAGTATTTGACGGAGGAAAGCAAGCAATTACCATTATTATTGGACTAGTTAGTGTTCTTGTTTTTTGGTTAGGTCTAATGCGAATAGCAGAAGAATCAGGATTATTAAAAATTCTTTCGAAATTATTTCAACCATTTCTAGCATTCTTATTCCCGAGAATCCCTAAAGACCATCCAGCACTTGGTTATATTATGTCAAATATGGTGGCCAATTTATTCGGTTTAGGTAATGCTGCAACACCATTAGGTATAAAGGCGATGGAACAACTAAAAGTATTAAATAGAAATAGTAATGAAGCAAGTGATGACATGATTACATTTTTAACGTTAAATACAAGTGCAATCACTTTAATTCCTACAACTGTCATAGGTGTTAGAATGTCTTATCATTCTTCAAATCCGACTGAAATAGTAGGTGTTACTATACTTGCACAGGTCGTTTCATTTATTGGGGGAATCGCAGTAAATAGTTTTTTTGCAAGTAGGCGAAATCGAAAGGGGAGAAAATAAATGGGATATATGAATACGATCTCACTTTATATCATTCCATTTATTATCGCTGCCATTTTAATACATGGAACATGGAAAAAGGTGCCGACGTATGAATCTTTTGTAGAAGGTGGAAAAGAGGGTGTAACAATTGCTGTGCAATTAATTCCATTTTTAGTAGGTATGCTAGTATCCATCTCGATCTTTAGAGCCTCAGGTGCTCTAGAGTTTTGTGTAGAACTTATGCGCCCGTTATTAAGTTCACTTGGTATACCTGCAGAAGTTTTTCCACTGGCAATTATTCGACCTATTTCTGGTTCCGCTGCTTTAGGAATTACGTCGGATTTAATTAAAACATATGGACCGGATTCATTTATCGGAAGACTAGCTTCAACTATGCAAGGTAGTACAGATACAACGCTATATGTTCTAACAGTGTATTTTGGAGCGGTAGGTATCCGTAAAATGGGTGATGCATTAAAAGTAGGATTAATTGCAGATGCAATCAGTATTATTTTTTCAATCATTTTTGTGACAATGTTCTTTTCTTAATTAAAACCCATACGATTAAAAAGTACTTTTCAGAGTGTTGAAATAAAAATGGTCAAACGTATTTTAAGTAAACCTAATTATAATTTAATTTATTTTTTGATGGATTAATAATGATTTTAATAATTAATATATTTGAGCAGTTTTATTATATAAACAAACTCTAGTAATTGTTTATTCTTGAAAGTTAAAAATATTTAAGAGCTAATTTTTAATTGAAACAAGCAGTTATGCTACTCTAAGTAAAGGATATTAAATTAGGTTTTTAGGGTAACCATTTTTTGATGAATAAGTTGATTGGAACGAAGGGATGCTCGACTCCTATGGGANNAAGGCTGAGACCCCGCAGGCTAGCCGAGGAGGCTCAGGTCTCGCCCCATGGAAAGCGAGCATCCCGTAGTGGAAATCAACATCACCTTAATCCTTTTACGAAAATTTGAAAACTAAATGACAAGGTTGTTTTTCAACAGCATGAAAAAGTGCTTTTATTTTAGGATAAAAGTACTTTTTTATTGCGCATTTAAAATTAATATCTTATAATACCAATAAGAATAGTTGGTATTAAGACAACATTCAATTTTACCCATGTTGCATATAATGGATTGGAAGAAACTAACCTTTTTGTGACATAAAGGAGCTTGAAATTATGAAAGTTGTAAAATCAGTACACGAGCTGATCGGATCAACACCATTGCTTGAAATTACAACATTCCCTTTACCAAAAGGAACAAGACTATTTGCAAAGCTAGAATTCTGTAACCCAGGTGGAAGTGTAAAAGATCGACTTGGAATGGAATTATTAGAAAGTGCACTTAATGAAGGTAAATTAGAAAAAGGTGGTACAGTAATTGAACCAACCGCTGGAAATACAGGAATTGGTTTAGCATTAGCAGCTATAAAATTTGGCGTAAATGTGATATTTGTTGTTCCTGAAAAATTCAGTATTGAAAAACAAACATTGATGAAAGCACTTGGAGCAAAAATTGTGAACACTCCTACAGAAGATGGAATGATAGGTGCAATTAAAAAAGCGAATGAACTTTCAAAAGAAATACCGAATTCATTTGTACCTTCACAATTTAGTAATGAAGCGAATCCAAGAACCTATTACAAAACATTAGGTCCAGAGTTAGTTGACCAACTCGATGGAAAAATAGATGTATTTGTTGCTGGAGCTGGTAGTGGAGGAACCTTTACTGGAACAGCTCAGTATTTAAAAGATAAATTACAAAATGTAAAAACAGTTATTGTTGAACCAGAAGGATCAATATTAAATGGCGGAAAGCCAGGTTCACATGATACAGAAGGAATTGGAATGGAATTCATTCCTGCCTTTGTAGATACAAACTTATTTGATGAAATTCATACAGTACTTGATTCTAACGCATTTCGTTTAGTAAAAGAACTAGCAACGAAAGAAGGACTTTTAGTTGGAAGTTCATCAGGAGCTGCGTTATATGCAAGTTTATTAGAAGCAAAAAAAGCAAAACCAGGGAGTACAATCGTAACGATTTTCCCAGATAGTAGTGAAAGATACTTAAGTAAAAACATATATAGTGAGGGATAAAATATGAAGAAAAAGACGGCGTTAATACACGGGGGAATTAGTAGAGATGAAACAACTGGTGCGGTTAGTGTTCCAATTTATCAAACTAGTACGTATAAACAAGATGCTGTTGGCAAACATAGGGGATTTGAATATTCCAGAACAGGCAATCCGACACGACATGCTCTTGAAGAGTTAATGAAAGATATTGAACACGGTGTTGCAGGGTTTGCATTTGCATCTGGAATGGCAGCTATTCATACTGTGTTTAGTTTATTCAAGACTGGTGACCATATCGTAGTTGGCGATGATGTTTATGGTGGTACTTACCGTTTACTTACAAGAGTGTTATCAAATTTAGGCATAACAGCTACATTTGTTGATACAAGTAATATTACTTTAGTTGAAAATGTTATTTCACCAAATACAAAAGCAATTTTTATTGAATCACCTAGTAATCCATTATTAAAAATTACTGATATTAAAGCAATTGCAAAACTTGCAAATGAGTATGACCTATTAACGGTTGTTGATAATACTTTTGCTACTCCATACTGGCAACAACCTCTTACATTAGGTGCTGATATTGTTGTTCATAGTGGAACTAAGTACCTTGGAGGACATAGTGACGTAGTAGCTGGAATTGTTGTAACGAATAAAGAAGAGTTAGCTGAAGAATTAGCGTTTTATCAAAACTCGATTGGTGGAGTTTTAGGACCTAACGATAGCTGGTTATTACAACGTGGTATTAAAACACTTGGAATTAGAATGGAAGAGCATGAAAGAAATACGCATGAAATTGTGACGTTTTTATCGAATCACCCAAATGTAAATAAAGTTTTCTATCCTGGATTATCGACACATCCAAATCATGAATTAGCAAAACAACAAAGCAGTGGATTTGGTGGCATGTTATCTTTTGAATTAAAAGAAGGATTAGATCCAGAAGAATTTGTAGGTAAATTAAAGTGGTTTACATTAGCTGAAAGTTTAGGTGCAGTTGAAAGTCTTGTAGGTATCCCTTCAAAAATGACGCATGCTTCAATACCAAGGGAAAAACGAATTGCATCAGGAATTTCTGATGAATTAATTCGATTATCAGTTGGTCTAGAAGATTTAGAAGATTTAATTGAAGACCTAGAACAAGCATTAATATTTCAGACATCAAAGGTGAGATAAATGGGTAGAGAGTTTTTAGATGTTTTTACTGGTTGGGCAGAAAGTTACGATTCTTTTGTTCAAGGCCATGACCCAGAATATAAAGAAGCATTTCGACGTTATGATGAAATACTGAATGAAATTGTTAATAGAAGTGGGAACAGCGTCCTTGAATTTGGTATTGGTACTGGGAATTTAACAAAGTTACTTCTTGACAAAGGAAAAACTGTATTTCCAATCGAACCATCTCCTGAGATGAGAATTATTGCCTCAAAGAAATTAGGCGAAAATATTACAATTCACGACGGAGATTTAATTGATTTTCCAAAACCACAGGCTGGGATCGATACAATTGTAAGTTCATACGTTTTTCATCATTTAACTGATCAAGAAAAATATGAAGCTATTAAAATATATAGCTCATTATTGAACTCAAATGGGAAAATCGTATTTGCGGATACAATGTTTTTAACAGAAAACGATTATAAGAATGAAATTACAAAAGCAGAAAATGCAAATTATATCAATCTAAGAGATGATTTAATTAGAGAATATTATCCATTAATTCCAGTTGTTCGTTCACATTTTGAAAAAAATGGATTTGATGTGAAATTCGAACAATATAATGATTTTGTATGGATCGTTGAAGCTACAAAAATATAGAGAGATGTAATGTAGGAGGAAATAAAATATGCCATCAGTTGAAAGTTTTGAATTAGATCACACAAAAGTTGTTGCTCCTTACGTTAGACACTGTGGTACTCATGCAGTTGGTACAGACGGAATAGTTACAAAATATGATATTCGTTTTTGCCAACCTAATAAGCAAGCAATGAAGCCGGATACAATACACACTTTAGAACATTTATTAGCTTTGAACGTTCGTGAAGCTGTGCCTGCTGGTGACCCTTTTAAAATTATTGATTTATCACCAATGGGTTGCCAAACAGGATTTTATTTAATAATAGCTGGTACACCTTCAATTTCAGAAGTAATCACATTATTACGTAAAACAGCTGAACTTGGACTACAGGTTGAAGAAGTACCTGCTGCAAATGAGCTTCAATGCGGCCAAGCAAAACTTCATGACCTTGAAGGCGCAAAAAAATGGTTAAAATATTGGAGCGAACAAACAGACGAAACGTTGGAAAGCGTATTTGCTTAATAGTGAAAAACGTCATCTTAATGGATGACGTTTTTTATATTGTTGGAATATGAAAATTGTAGAGTGCAAATAAAAAAGATGAAACTGCAATTAAAAAGAGCAGATCTGCAATTAAAAAAGTCAAAACTACAAATAAAATGAATTGAGTGCAAATAAAAAAGGTGAAACTGCAATTAAAAATGTCGGATCAGCAAATAAAAAAGTCAAAACTGCAATTAAAATGAAGTGAACTGCAAATAAGATCAAGAATCATACATAAATTTGAGTGAAATCTACAAAAGTCTCGAAGGTTAATTGTCTAATGAATTGAAAAATGAACAATTAATAAAATATTAATTAAAAAAGATAAATTGTTATCTCGCCCTAGGAAAGTGGGCATCTCATAGTAATAAAACTAATGCAGACCCCCTAGTTGGAAAAATCGTTTTTCAAAAGAATGAAAAAACGTCACCTTAATTTTGATGGCGTTTTTGATAAACTAATTTATAACGTTTTTTTATTAATTGATCACAAGAAGTAGTTTCTCTTTTGGAACAGTGAATTTAATTTCGCCAATATTTTCTTCAATATCTTCAATTGTTGGAATATCATCAAAGCTTTGAATTGAAATGGCATCATCTAAGCATAATAAAATATAAGGGTAGTTAGTTTCTGTAGAGTCATAGATTAATTTGTATGCTTTTGAAGGTTTATCGGAAGTGAAAAATACATCGCCTAATTTAAACGAACCAACTGAATTATATTTTACTGCAGGATTAAAAGAATAATTCATATAGTAAGCTCCTTTTTCATTTTACTTATTATATTATTGACGGGATTCTAATAGATTAAACAGCAAACTAGTAATTTGCTTGAATTGTAATAGATAGTTTGTTTTTTTGAGTTACCATTGTGATTTCACCAATCCAATCTTCAATATCTCCTAGGGTTGGCATAATGTCATAATTTTGGACTAGTCTTGCATCGGTTAATGAGACGAGAACATATGGAAAATCGTCTTCATTTTCTTCATAAACTAGCATATAGATTGTTTCATTCTTTTTAGTAATAAGCACACTACCTGGCGTAATAATTTTAGAACGGTCAAAGGCTGAGGAGTGTTTTAAAGTTAAATTCATATCTATTACCTCATTTCTGCAAATCTAGTAAATTATATGATAGATTTTTGAAAATATGATATTGAGAGAAGGAATAAGGAACTGGGGAAGAATGACGATGGGGCACGACTTGAAAAATGGAATTATGGTTTAGATTTGGCGTTTAACGCACTTTATTCACAAAAAACCTTGTAGTTACCACTTGTTTTCAATTGTATAAATCTGTATGATGGTTGAAGAGGTGAAATGATCGAATGGAAAGATTACAGAAAGTTATTGCTAGAGCGGGAATTGCTTCTCGTCGCAAAGCAGAAGAGTTAATTAAAGAAGGAAAAGTGAAAGTGAATGGTCAGGTTGTTACTGAGTTAGGTGTAAAAGTAAGTGGTAACGATCGTGTTGAAGTGGAAGAGATTCCGATTGATAAAGAAGAACCAGTTTACTTCGTTTTATATAAACCATCAGGTGTAATTTCAAGTGTTTCAGATGATAAAGGTAGAAAAGTTGTAACAGACTTTTTTCCAATGATTAAACAACGTATTTATCCAATTGGTAGATTGGATTTTGATACATCAGGTATTATTCTATTAACAAATGATGGAGAATTTTCAAATATACTTCAACATCCAAAATATGAAATAGATAAAGAATATATCGCTAAAGTAAAAGGGATTCCAACTAAAGAGCAGTTACGTAAATTAGAAAGAGGAATTGTACTTGAAGATGGGAAGACGGCTCCAGCTCAAGTTAAAATGATTTCACTTGATAAAGGCAAAAATACTGCAATTGTAAGACTGATCATTCATGAAGGAAGAAACCGTCAAGTCAAGAGAATGCTTGAGGCGATTGGCACACCAGTTATGAAGTTAAAACGTGAACGATATGCGTTTTTAGATTTGACTGGATTAACTCCTGGTGATGCAAGAGAACTATCACCTCATGAAGTGAAAAAACTAAGAGCAATGGCTACAGCAAAGCCACGCTAATAATAAGTCAGACGATAGAGCACTGTATTCTTATTTGCTTACCTTACCTATTAATAGTACTTTTTTATAATCTGGTTAACACTTTTAGAAACTGTGTTTTAATTCAGTCTGATACACTATTTTTTCCACTACGACTCGGTAAATACCGAGTTTTTTCTTTGCTTGAAACAAGTAATATTTTTGTATAAAAGATTGAAAATTTAGTCTTTTTTGAAACGTATCAAATTTCTATTCAAGAATAGGAAATAATGATATTCTATCATATGGGAGGAACTGTATATATGATGAAAAATAGAACGTTAATACGAACAATTATCTTATTAGTTTTGGTTTGTGCAATTGGTTATACTTTTTACATAAATTTCTTTAAGAAAGATGAAGTTATTACTAAAGGAAGTAAGGCACCAAACTTTGCTATGACGGAGCTGAATACTGGTAAGAGATATACTCTTTCAGATGAAAAAGGAAAAGGCGTAATTGTTAATTTTTGGGGTACTTGGTGTGAGCCATGTAAGCGAGAAATGCCTTTTATGAATGAAATCTATTCGAAATATATGGGAAAAGGAATCGAGTTACTTGCGATGAACGCAGATGAATCGAAATTTTCAGTACAAAGATTTGTAAGCGATTATAAACTAAATTTTCCAGTCGGAATAGATAAAGATCAAGAGGTTTTAAATATATATGGTGTTAACCCTTTACCAACTACGTTTTTTGTAAGTCCGGATGGGACAATAAAGAGAATCGTAACTGGTCAAATGACACCGAATTCTTTTGAAAGTTATATTAAAGAAATATTACCAAAATGATGAGTGTACATTAGTAAGGGGAAATAAAATGGAGACTTTTAAATGTGAATGTGGTCATCTTAATCATGTAGGTACTGTAATATGTGAGTCATGTGGTAAACCGCAAGATGAAAAAGCAACCGAAATACTTGATATGCGCTATGAAGGGACTGCTAGAAGATCAATCGTTAATAATCAAACTTATATAGATAAAATATGGACGTTTTTTTCATCTGTAAAAGTAGCTGTTATAATTATACTAATTACGCTAGTAGCAGCAGCATTAGGTACTATTTTTCCGCAAAGAGATTTACTACCGCCTACTGCGAATCCTGCAACTTATTATCAAGATGAATATGGAATCTTTGGTAAAATATATGATGCAATTGGTTTGGATAATACGTTTAACTCTTGGTGGTTCATGTTACTTGTTGCTTCGATTGGGATATCACTAGTAATTTGTAGTTTAGATCGAATTTTACCACTCTATAAAGCTCTAAACAAACAAACTGTTACTAGACACCCAAACTTTTTAAAAAGACAAAAAATGTTTGGAATTAGTAGAGTTGATCATATTCCAGACGAGATAGAAAAAGCTAAAGTTAATTTACGTAAAAGAGGTTATAAAATTCGTGAAGAAAACGGCAATATCTTAGCAGAAAAAGGTCGTTTCTCTCGTTGGGGTCCATATGTAAACCATATAGGGTTAATTATCTTCCTTATTGGGGTAATGATGAGATATGTACCGGGAATGTATATGGACAAGGCGCTTTGGGTTCAAGAAGGCGAATTAAAACCTGTCGTTGGTACAAACCAAAACTATTATATTAAATTAAATGATTTCCATATGGAAACGTATGATAAAGATAAAGAGGGTAAAGTTTATAAAAAAGCGATTGAGCGCTTTGGAAATGATAAAATTCCAAAAAACTATCAAGCCGATGTGACGTTGTATAAACGCGAAGGAAATTTAATACCAGGAGAAGATCCAAAACTTAAAAAAGTAAAAGATTATAGTATTAAAGTTAATGAACCTCTAAAGTTCCAAAACTTCGCTTTATATCAAGTAGATTATCGAATTGGTGAATTTAGTGCATTTTTATTTACATTACAAAATAAACAAACTGGTGAAAAATTAGGGCCAATAACAGTAGATTTACAAAATCCTAAAGAAGTATATGACTTGAAAAATGGATATAAAGTAGAACTTAAAAACTATTTTCCAGATTTCTATTTTAACTCTGATGGTCAACCTGATACAAAAACCAGAAAACCGAACAATCCAGCGTTTGTATTTAAAATGACTACTCCAAAAACACCAAAAGGTGAAGTAGCATTTGTTGCAATCAAACAAAATATTGAACCAAATGGTGAAAACAAGTATAAAATGTCATTTGCAGGTATTGAAACAAAAGATTCAACAGGTTTAACAGTACGTAAAGATTTAACTCTTTGGTTACTAGGACTTGGAGGAGCAATTTTTATGATCGGTGTAATTCAAGGTATGTATTGGTATCACCGACGCGTTTGGATCCAAAATCAAGATGGGGAAGTTTGGGTTGCGGCATTTACAAATAAAAACTATTATGGTTTAAAGATGGAATTAAAGAAAGTGTTTGGAGACACAAAAATACAATTGCCGATTGATCAACAAGCTAATGAATAGTGTTTAACTAGGGGGAAAATATGTACGAGCTAAGTAGTAATTTTTTATTTATCGCGTTTATTTGTTATATTGTAGCTACTTTCTTTTTTGGCGGCTCGATGAAAACAAATGATAATGGTCCTAATAGATGGGGTACAATTGGTATTACGATTACATTAATTGGATTCTTATCGCAAATTACTTATTTTATTTTAAGATGGATTGCTGCTGGACATGCACCTGTAAGTAATCTATTTGAATTTATTACATTCTTTGGCATGATGTTAATTTTTGCGTTTATCATGATTTATTTTATGTATCGCTTAAATATAATTGGATTATTCGCATTACCGTTGTCAATAATCATCATTGCTTATGCATCAGTATTTCCACATGAAATTAAACCATTAGTTCCATCTTTAAAAAGCTATTGGTTACATATCCATGTAACGACAGCAGCTTTGGGGGAAGCTATTCTAGCAATTAGCTTTATTACAGGACTAATTTATTTAATTAAAAATATTGATCAAAAAGTATCAACAAAGAAAACATTTTGGCTAGAAGCAGTTTTATATTTCTTAGTAACTGTTGTTGGTTTCGTTATTATTTCAACAGCATTTAATGCATCTGGATACGAAGCAAAATATAATTGGATTAATAAAGATAAAGTACAAGAAGAAATGATCTATAATCTTCCATCAATTGTTGGTCCACATAAAGGTGAATTGACAACAAAAGATCGATTTGAAGCCCTTGCAGAAGTGCCAGCGATGGTTAATGCTAAAAAATTGAACACTGTAATTTGGTCAATTTTTGCTGGAGTAGCATTATATGCAATCATCCGTTTAATTATAAGAAAACGAATTGGAGCATTTTTACAGCCTTTTGTACAAAAAGTCGATAGTGAATTATTAGACGAAATCGGATACCGTGCTGTAGCAATTGGTTTTCCGGTATTTACACTTGGTGGACTAATCTTTGCTATGATTTGGGCTCAAATTGCTTGGACAAAGTTCTGGAGTTGGGACCCAAAAGAAGATTGGGCATTAATAACTTGGTTATTCTATGCAGTGTTCTTACATCTTCGTTTCAAACGAAATTGGCAAGGTGAAAAATCTGCTTGGTTAGCCGTACTAGGATTTGCAATCATTATGTTTAACTTAATTGCTGTTAACTTAATCATT
This sequence comes from Bacillus sp. AFS053548, assembly GCF_002575105.1. Lineage (NCBI taxonomy): Bacteria > Bacillati > Bacillota > Bacilli > Caryophanales > Bacillaceae > Bacillus > Bacillus sp. AFS053548. Next base: position 159,071 of record NZ_NUHI01000006.1, read on the forward strand.
GCAGGCTTACACTCTTATGCGTAATTAATTAAAAGCCCTGTAAAGGATCAACCTTCCTTTACAGGGCTTTTTCTAATTTAAATTTTCAATCTAAATATAAATTTGGCTTCCTAGAAATGGTACACTTACTTCCTAGTTTTTTTTCACTATTTTATGGAAATAATAAATTCTATGAATTATGTAAAAATGTTCACAAATTATACTAGAATATACAATTTTTATTATGTAAAATTATGAAGAGGGGGTCGAAATTATGGATCAAAATATAAAAATATTAATAGCAGATGATGAAGATCGTATTAGACGATTATTAAAAATGTATTTGGAACGTGATGGTTATAGTATTGATGAAGCTGAAAACGGCGAGGATGCATTAAATTTAGCATTAAAGAATGAATATTCCTTAATCGTACTAGATTTGATGATGCCTAAAATTGATGGAATTGAAGTTTGTAGGGAATTACGTAAAACAAAGACAACTCCAGTCATTATGTTAACAGCAAAAGGTGAAGAAACAAACCGAGTTCAAGGTTTTGAAGTAGGGACAGATGATTATATCGTTAAACCATTTAGTCCACGTGAAGTCGTTCTTCGAGTTAAAGCTCTATTAAGACGTTCTTCACCTGTACCAGTATTTACTTCAGACAATTCTTCAGCGAAGGATATCGTTGTGTTTCCGCATCTAACGATTGATAATGACGCGCATAAAGTAATTGTTGAAGGGGAAGAGATCAGTTTAACGCCAAAAGAATACGAACTACTGTTGTTTTTAGCTAAGGCACCTGACAAAGTATTTGATCGTGAAACATTATTAAAATCAGTTTGGCAATATGATTTTTTCGGCGATTTACGTACCGTAGACACACATGTAAAACGACTGCGAGAAAAATTAAGTAAAAGCTCTGAGGATGCTGCGAAAATGATCGTCACTGTTTGGGGAGTCGGTTATAAATTTGAAGTAGGTCAGGAGTAATGATCGTAAGAAGTTTAGTTGGGAAGCTTTGGCTGACAATTATCTTACTAGTCTCTCTTGTATTATCATTCTTGACCTTTGTATTAATAGGATTTTTTGAAAAATTTTATATTGACCTTCAAGTACAGAATATGAAAGATGATGCCACGAAAATTGCACAATTAATAGAAAATGGTCAGCCACTTTCCAATATTGAGTATTTGTCAAATAATATTGTTAGTAGATATTCAAGAGTAATCATTTCTATTGACGGTCAAGAGCCATGGTATTCAAATAATACATATGGGATACAGGAGCTACCTTTTAAAGAAATAAAAAATGATGAAATCTTAAATAAAACGTTAACTGATAATAAAGAGGTCAGTAAAAGACTTGTTTATGGCGAAAATAGTGAGAGAGAAAAATTAGTAGTGGGTGTTCCGTTACATACTAACTCCAAAAATGGAGCTGTATTTATATACCAAACATTACAACCTGTAAAAGTGATGATTCATCAAACGACTAATTTTGTCTTGCTCGCGGCATCGATTGGGATCGTGTTAACAACATTTTTCTCATTCTTTCTTTCTTCTAAAATTACAGCACCTCTTAGAAAGATGAAAGAAGTTGTAAGTAGTATGACTTCAGGAAATTTTAATGTAAAAGTACCAATCCATTCAAATGATGAAATTGGAGAACTTGCGTATTCATTTAATAAGATGAGTAAACAATTAAATTTTAATATGAATGCATTAAAACAAGAGAAAGAGAAAGTCTCTAATATTATTACAAGTATGGTAGATGGTGTAATTTCGATCGATAAAGAAGGTCAAATCGTGACATCAAATCCACCAGCTGAACGTTTTTTGAAAATGCTTAATGATGATCAGTTTGAAGAACCCTCTTCTCTAGTTTTAACGAAGGAACTATTAGATTTATTTGTATTAGTAGTCGAAAGTGAGAAAAAGCAATTTATAGAATTAAATTTCGATCAAGGTAATTGGCAAGTTTTAATGTCGCCCCTTTATAATCAAACAAATATAAGAGGCGTTGTAGCGGTGATTCGGGATGTTACAGAACAAAGACGTTTAGAAAAGATGAGAAAAGATTTTATAGCTCATGTTTCTCATGAACTACGTACGCCTATTTCTTTATTACAAGGTTATAGTGAAGCGATTGTTGATGGTGTAGCAGAATCCAAGGAAGAAATGCAAGAATTGTCACAAATCATTTATGATGAGTCACTTAGAATGGGTCGATTAGTAAATGATTTGTTAGATTTAGCAAGAATGGAGAACGGCTTTACTGAATTAAATAGAGAGTACGTTCCTCTAGTACAATTTGTAGATCGAATTTTACGCAAGTTTAAAGGTTTAGCAAAGGAAAAAAATATTAAGCTCTTTGGAGAAATCGACAACATCTCACATTTAAATATCTACATAGATGAGGATCGAATGGAACAGGTTTTTACAAATTTAATTGATAATGCTATAAGACATACGAATGAAAATGGAAGAATAATTGTTTCTGTAAATCAAAATGAACGATCAACTACATTTAATTTTATTGATTCAGGTGCAGGCATTTCAAATGAAGATTTACCATTTGTATTTGAACGTTTTTATAAAGCGGATAAAGCTCGTACAAGAGGTAGAAGTGGCACAGGTTTAGGTTTATCAATCGTTAAAAATATTGTAACAGCACATGGTGGATCGATTCAGGTCTATAGTGAAGTAGGACAGGGAACGACATTTAAAGTTAAAATACCGCATAATTTACGAATGAACGAAAAAGATGTAGAGTAATCTTGTTTCATATAAAACATATATCCATTAAGTTTAGAGACAAAATCTCTGCTAAACACATAAAAAAACAAAAAAAGGCTAGTAAAATAATAAACATCTAAAGAAAATAATTGAATTCTTACCAAATTTATCTTACGATTGAATTAATGAAATAATGATGAGTTTAGTGCAAGTTTTTGCTTAAAAGGGAATCTGGTATAATCCAGAACTGTCCCCGCAACTGTAATGTGGACGAAACGAATAGCCACTGTTCGAATGAATGGGAAGGTCGGAGTAGGTTGAAACAAAGTCAGTAGACCTGCTAAATTCATCCTTGTTCAATTCTTCGGGGAGTAAGAATTTGAAGCAGCAGTTGCAAGACTTCTTGTATATAAATGTTGTTTCAGCCCCGTTCAAAATGAATGGGGTTTTTTTTATGCTTTCCAAATATATTAGGAGGATTTAAATGAAGAAGTTTTTATCAAGTTTGATCATTATGTTATTGTGTTTAGGATTATTTGGTTGTAATAATGATACGACACAAAAAAAATCGAATGTAAGTAAGAGTGAACAAGCAATTTTTCCAATGACTGTAAAAGATGCAACGAACAAAGAAATTAGCTTTAAAGAGGCACCTAAAAGAATAGTATCACTTATTCCAAGTAATACTGAAATCTTGTTTTCTATTGGTGATGGCAAGGATGTAGTAGGGGTAACAGATTTTGACAATTATCCAAAAGAAGTAAAGTCAATTGATAAAGTTGGCGGAAATAATGCCGATATGACATATAATGTTGAAAAAATTATTTCATTAAAACCTGATTTAGTTTTAGCACATGAATCAAGTTTAGGAATTTCTGCTGACGGTTTAGAACAGATAAAACAAGCGGGGATTAATGTTTTTGTCGTGAAAAATGCTGCAACTATTAATGATGTGTATGATACAATTCAACAAGTTGGAGAAATCACGGGAAAAACTGAGCAATCGAAAAAAGTAGTTACTGGTATGAAAACAAAATTAGATGAAATTAGCAAAAAAACAGCTAAAGCAACTACAAATCCAAAGGTTTGGCTTGAGATATCAGGACCACCAGAAATATATACAGCAGGTAAAGGTACGTTCCTAGATGAAATGCTTTCGATTGTTCATGCTAAAAACGTAGCTGAAAGTGAAAAAGGTTGGGTTAAGTATAGTGAGGAATCAGCAATTAAAGCGAATCCTGATGTGATTTTAACAACTTATGGATATTATGTTCCAAATTTAGAAAAAACTGTAATGGCTAGAAAAAACTGGCAAACAGTAAACGCAATTAAAAATCACCGTGTATATGATGTAAATTCAGATACAACATCTAGACCTGGTCCAAGACTTGCAGAGGGAGTCGAAGCAATTGCAAAGGCGGTTTACCCAGAGCTTTATAAATAATACATATTCAATCTTTTTAATTCCAATTATCTTATTAATTTTTTTATTTATTTTAGGGGTTTCGATCGGTTCTACATCGATTCCCTTTTCTTCTATTATTTCTAGCTTTTCAGATGCTCTATTTAAAACAGATTATGTTCCAGCTGATATTCAAACAATTGTCATGAATATACGAGTGCCAAGGGTTATGTTAGCTGGATTAGTCGGTGCGTGCCTTTCGTTGGCAGGTGTTGCATTTCAGGGAATACTTAAAAATCCATTAGCTGATCCTTTTACTTTAGGTGTTTCTTCAGGCGCCTCTGTAGGAGCTGTTATAGTTTTGTTTTTCCAAATAAGCTTACCTTTTGTAACATATTTCACATTGCCACTTGTTAGTATATTATTTGGGTTTGGCACACTCATCTTATTAATACTATTTGTTAGAAAACTAGATCGATCTCTTAGTGTAGAGACAATTATATTAGGTGGCATTATAATAAGTTCATTTTGTTCTGCATTATTATCATTATTTATAACTTTTTCAAATAATGAATTACGTGTAGTAATTGGATGGTTAATGGGTAATATTGGTGGAAGGGGCATTCAGTACTCTCTTAGTTTATTACCGTTTTTAATCATTTCTTTCTTAATTTTATTTAGTCAAAATAGGCAGTTAGATGCGATGACATTTGGTAGTACAAATGCAAAACATATCGGAATTGATGTAAAAAAATCCACTTATTTAATTTTGTTAACAGGTAGTATTTTATCTGGTGCAGCAGTAGCAGTATCGGGAACAATTGGATTTGTAGGATTAGTTGTTCCGCATTTTACTAGAACTATGGTAGGGCCATTACACAAAAAATTACTTCCATTATCGATGATCAATGGCGCAATATTTTTAATCGGGTCTGACATATTATCAAGAGTTGTATTAGCCCCAAGAGAGTTACCAATCGGGGTAATTACATCTTTAATTGGTGCTCCAATATTTGCTTTTATATTACTATCTTTGAAAAGAAATAGGGGAAAAGTATGATCAAATGTCAAGATATCTCATATTCATATGATGGAATTCATACTGATTTGGATGAACTGTCTTATTCTATTAAACAAGGAGAATGGCTAGGAATTATTGGTCCAAATGGGAGTGGAAAGTCAACGTTTTTAAATATTCTTTGTGGACTTTTTAAGCCGTCTAAAGGAAATGTAATGTTGGATGGAGAATTTGTTACTAGTATGTCTAATAAACAAATAGCAAAAAAGATTGCTGTTTTATCACAACAAAATTCCTATACATATTCTTATGAGGTAAAAGAAACAGTTAAACTTGGTCGTCTTGCTCATTCGTCTTCCTTTTTTCCTAGCTGGTCCACAATCGATGAAACTGCTGTCAATAATGCAATGATGATGACTGGTACTAAGAAGATGGAAAAAAGCTTATTAAATGAAATTAGTGGTGGTGAGCGTCAAAGAGTATTTCTTGCTCAATGCTTCGCTCAGGAAACACCATATATCTTTTTAGACGAACCAAGTAACCATTTAGATTTAATGCATACAATTAAAATTTTAGACGTTTTAAAGGAATTACAAAAACAAGAGAATAAAACGATTGTAACGGTTTTTCATGACTTAAATTTAGCAAGTCTTTACTGTGATCGATTATTAGGATTAAAGGACGGAAAAATTTATATCGAAGGAAAAACAGACTCAGTATTAAGTGAAAATTTATTAAAAGGTTTATATGACACATCTTTTCAAATTTTAGATAATCCCGAAACAAATAAAAAGGTCATTATTTATAAAAGTAATGTATTGTAAATTAAAATTGAAAAAAGGAGAGGTTTTTCATGAAAATTTATACAAAAACTGGGGATAAAGGTCAGACTAGCTTAGTAGGCAAACGAGTTGATAAAGATGATTTAAGGGTAGAGTCTTACGGGACAATTGACGAAGTAAATACAATCGTTGGGTACGCAATGACATATTTAGATCATGATGATACGAGAGATATTTACAATTCACTTCAAAAGATCCAACATGAACTTTTTGATTGCGGTGGAGATTTGGCAGTAGTAAAGGATAGCATCCCTTTTAAAACGACAGAGAAAATGGTTGAAGAGCTTGAAACAATAATTGATGAATATATGGAAGCAACACCCCCATTACAGCGTTTTATTTTACCAGGTGGGTCAAAACCTGCAGCAATCATTCATCAAGCAAGAGCGGTAACGAGACGTGCCGAGAGAACGGTCGTAACATTAATGAAGCAAGAAAATATTCATCTTCCAGTATTTTTATATTTGAATCGATTATCTGATTATTTCTTTGCACTTGCAAGGTTAATTAATACACGTTTAAATATTAAGGATGTTGAATACGAACGAGGAGCAATCGTATTTAGAACTGATAAAAAATAAATAAGAAAAATAGCGATTGAATGGTTAAATTTTTCTAATCAATCGCTATTTTTTTTGTATAAATAAGTTTTTTCAATCATAGAATGTTTGAGGTAAAAGTACTTCTTGGTGTTTACATTTTCGATTTGCTCAATACTTCTTAAGTTATATACATAAAAAAGAGTTAAAGATTTGAAATGATTTATGCGCTTAGTCTATTTTTTTTCTGTATTACTAGTGTCAGTCCACGAGTTATTTGACTGACTAAACACATTCCACATTTATCAGGGGGAGGAGGCAAATAATGTTTGATTTTCTTAGGAGATGTTTGTTGATTGTTGTGTTCGTTTTAACGATTGGACTTTTATTTATCGGAGGAAATCGAGAGAAATTAAAGGATATAATCTTAGATAAAAATTTTCATGAATTAAAAATTGTTTCAAATCCTTAGCCGTTTATTTTGACTTAAAAGTTTAATATTTAGTGTTGAAAGCACCGATTGGTTTAGAACTTCATTATAAATGTAATTTACTAATAAATTTGGTAAAGTACATTTAAATGTGAAGTTCTATTTTTGATTTTAAGGAGAAAAAAATGACTAATATATGGGATCCAGCAATTGTAATGGGAGCTGAATTAGCGAAAGAAATTGTAAAGATTCAATTCCCTGAAATAAAAATAAACGCTATAAAAAAAATTGGTGAAGGATTTGATAATACTGTTTTTTGTTTAAATGATGAAATTTTATTAAGATTTCCGCGAAGAGAAATAGCTGTAGCAATTTTAAATGTTGAAAGACAATTACTCCCAATTATATTTAATCATTTTGAATTGAAAACAACGGTACCGATACTCGATGGAAAACCAACTGAATTATTTCCTTGGCCATTTTTAGGATATAATTTTATTGCAGGAAAGCCTCCAATTAATTTAAATAGAACAGAAAGAATTTTTATGATTGAACCAATCGCGAATTTCTTGAAAAATTTGCATTCAATAAATTTCGATGAGTTAAAGGATATTGATTTACCGTATGATGAGTTGAAGAGATTAGATATAAACTTTCGGAAACCTCAGGCTAAAAAATATATACAACAGGCAATACAGAAGAAACTAATTCAAGATGAACAGAAAATTAATCATTATATTGAAAGCCTAGTTGAAATTAAAAGTGAGACACCATTAGTTCTTGTTCATGGTGATTTGCATTTTAAGAATATGATTGTTAATGAGCAAAACCAACTTAAAGGAATTATTGATTGGGGTGATGCTCATATTGGTCATCGTGAATTAGATTTATCAATTATTTATAGTCTAATTCCGAGCGATATGAGAGGGAAGTTTTTTGAGATTTATGGTAATGTATCAGAAGCGTCAAAAAAACTAGCACAGTTTAGAGCCGTCTTTACAACAGTTGTGCTGTTGTTATATGCGAACGATCAAAATGATGATTTGTTGGTAAATTTTTGTCAAGAAAACCTAATGAATGCTTTAAATGATTAGTAGGAGATTTTTATTTACAAACTGTATTTATTTTAGTAACATTAAACTGTAATTTAATAAACGATCTATCTTCGGGGCGGGGCGAAATTCCCCACCGGCGGTAATTAAGCATTGCTTATAAGCCCGCGAGCCTGATTTTTTTGGCAGGATCTAGTGCGATTCTAGAGCCGACAGTATAGTCTGGATGGGAGAAGATGGAGGTTCGCAAGTTCAAAAATTTCTTCTTTTTGAACGCTTATTTGGCGTGCTGAAAATTCTCCCCTATTTTGAAAATTAAAATAGGGGATTTTATTTTATTTGCATAATTTTATACTATTTTTCTTTTTTATTTCGGACTTATGATAATATGTGCAAATAATAACGTAACTTAAGCGAACCTTTCATTTTTCTTGATATGATCGGGAAAAAGGAGAGAGGTAATATGCAACAACGCAACAAAGTAAATAAAATGGTGATAGTGGCAATGCTTAGCAGTATTTCTTATGTACTCATGATGCTGTACTTTCCACTTCCTGCATTTCCAGTATGGCTTACAATTGATTTTAGTGACGTACCAGCATTAATCGGAGCAATTGTTTTTGGTCCTGTAGCAGGAATAGGAATAGAGTTAATAAAAAACATCCTACATTATGTTATTAATGGTAGTATGACGGGTGTACCAATTGGAGAATTTGCTAATTTTAGTGCGGGTGTATTATACATTTTACCTGCGTCGTATTTCTTTAGAAAATACCGTTCAGTAAAAGGGTTAACTCTTGGATTGATCGTCGGTACTGTAGTGATGACTGGAATATTAAGTCTTTTAAATTATTTTGTGTTATTACCTGCATATGCACATTTCATGAATTTTAAGCTACCAAATGAAGTAATTGTTGCATCAATTATGCCATTTAATGCAATTAAAGGTTTATTAATCATGATCTTATTCTTAGTGATCTACCCTAAATTAAAGGTTTGGTTAACTCAAAGAATAAATGTGCATAACGTATAAATAAATGAAAGTGTCTACTAAATTTTGGTAGACCCTTTTTTGTTTTATGTACCTCTATTCGAACGAAAAGCAGTAAAAGAAGATCGGTTCGAATCTTGTAAACCATATTTATTTTGTTTACGAGAAAAAACTATTTCGTAAAAAAGAGAACCATCTATCGAATGATAGATGGTTTATTTGTTAATTTTTTAGCTGAGAAGTTAGAAAAAGAAACAGTTGTTCATTGCGTTCATCAAGTGCTTTGTCGATTTGACAAAGCAGAAGTTTTTGTGATGTTTGTGCTACAAGTGATGAAAGAAACGCATCGATTTCTGCTTGCACTTCTTCGCTTGGATCAATGGAAGTTGTCGAAAACGGATTAGTATCTAAGATCAAAGCGTACTCGATCGGCATCACATCAAATATCAACTCAAGATAAAACGGTATTTCCTTTCCATGTAATCGAAGTTTATGGTAAACCGATTCCGACGACAGATCAAACCTCTTACTATTTTCGTAATACGAAACCTGAGGGTGTGAGTAGTCATCCTTTCGAAAATTAATTACAATGCCATTTGGTGTACTCTTTGCATCATCTACAAACGAGATATTTGTTAGTACATCATCAACAGCAAGGAGAAATTGTAAAATCAATTCGATGTCTTTTTTTACCTGTTTTTTTTCTAAAAATTTGTTTAAAAACGTCTTTTTCTCGGTAACTGTCATCTGTTCCATGCTGTTCATCCTCTCTTGATGTTTTATTTATTATAGCAAGTTGTTAGATAATTCTGAATATGTAAATTAAGGAAATAATTAGCTCCATCATAATACTTTGGCACCCTGACCTATGTATATTTTGATCTAATTCAAAAAATATTGAGGATCAAAGCAGAAGACAAAACGGGATGTTTCTATGACATATTTTTCTTTCTTAATGAAGTAATCAAGGCGCCTATTAAAGAACACGAGCTATCCGTAACGCTCGTGTTTTTTTTATTTGAAAAAATAAAAAAAGCGACGAAATATCTTCGCCGCAGTTTTTACTATTCGAATTTTAAAGCGTCGCCATCGAATGATTCGTCAGCAACTTTGATTGAATCTGTTGGGCATCCTTCAAATGCATCCATCATGTCATCAACTAAAACGTCTGGAATTTCAACGATTCCTTGGTTATCATCTAGAGTAACGTATGCGATCCCTTCATCATCATAGTCATAGATATCAGGTGCAGCTGCGCCACAAGCGCCACATGCGATACAAGTGTCTTTATCAACGATTGTATATTTTGCCATTGTATTGACCTCCCAAATTATTCCCTGTTTTTGTTACAGATACTATTTTTGTAATGTACCTGTAAACATTTTAAAACGGTTTCCAAAACTTTTCAATATAATTGTACAAGGTTTTCAAAAAAACGAGAAATGATGAAATCCCAAATAAAATAAATAATGATTTTTATATGTTTAAAATGGTTTGGTTATTGATACATATGATAAGCTAGAAGAAATAAAAACAATTTAGAAAAAATGCACAAATATTTTTGTACTACTAATTATTATTCGAAAAAATATTTAAATATATTAATGGAATAATTTTATTTGAGAGGTTTATGATGTTTAAGCTATCTACATTGGAAGAAATCATCCTTTTTTTAGTTAATCGATATAATGGTGAACGAACGATCCAAGGTATAATGTATTTATTAAAAGGTAAACAAAGTGCTCAAATTATTCAAGATTCTCATTTTTATCAAGTCACATCATTTTTCGGACTTTTTCATTTCCTTACTCTTCAGAATATGCAAGAAATTATAAATGGGTTAGAGGTTAAGGGGTATATAGGTCAGTCTGAAAATAAGAACATCTATTTGTTAAATAAAAATGGTCAAGCTTATCTAGCAAATCAAAAATTACAGTTTATGGAATTTACATATATAAACGGACTAAGGTTTTCTAGTATTCAAAAGATATTTTGGAAAAGATTTTCATTGTTTTTTCAAACAGTTTCCAATCTGAATATGAATTTAAAATATTTTAGGGCAGTTATACAAGACCAAGAAATACAAGAATGGGTAAAAAATGAGATTCTAAATTATAATGGGAATAAAAACGAACTAGTTAATCAATTTTACAAAGAATTGCATACTATTTTAGAAAATATAAGTGATGAAGACGCATTACTATTTGTGAAACGATTGTCTGGAGCAAATGCTTATGGCATGACTTTTGAACAAATTGCATCAGAACACAAAGTGAGTGTTGAAAAAATTTATCTCAATTCGATTAATACTTTGCATCATATGATCACTATTTTAGTTCAACCTAACAATAATTATCCTTTATTAAGTAAATTTATTTATGGAGATAAAAGTACTAATATTACGAATACCTCTATTGAAACAAAGCGATTATTTTCTGATGGTAAAACAATTCAAGAAATAGCGGTGATTCGTAATTTAAAGATTAGTACAATAGAGGATCATATAGTTGAGTGTGTATTAGGTGATAAATTATTTCCAATAAATCAATTTATTACAACAAATCAATTTACTTTAATAAAAAATAAAATTATTGAACTAAATACAAGGAAATTAAAAATTATTAAAGAAGCTTTATTAAATGAGGTAACATATTTTCAAATTCGTATTACTCTAGCAAGAATGGGTGATTTACATGGACCTAAATAAAGTTCTATACGAAAAATTCGGTTATTCAAGTTTTCGAAATAACCAAAAAGAAATTATTAATGACTTGTTAAACTCGAAGGATGTTTTAGCAATGCTCCCCACAGGTGGGGGGAAATCATTATTATATCAATTAACAGGCCTACTATTGCCAGGCGTTGTAGTAATCGTTTCACCATTACTTTCCCTTATGGAGGATCAAGTAGAGCAGATTAAAGCATTTGGAGATAAACGAGTAATTGCACTAAATAGCTTTAGAAGTTTTGAGCAAAAAAAATATTTATTTAATAATATTAGCAGCTATAAGTTTATTTTTGTATCGCCTGAAATGTTACAAAATCAATTTTTGATTCAAAAGCTTTCTGTGTCTAAGATCTCGTTATTTGTTGTTGATGAAGCACATTGTATATCACAGTGGGGGCATGATTTTAGACCAGAATATAAAACTTTAGGGGAAATAAAGCGGAAGTTAAATAATCCGACGGTTTTAGCTTTAACCGCTACAGCTAGCAAAAATGTACGGGAAGAAATAATCGAAACTTTACAGTTAAAACATGTTCAAAAATATATCAATTCAGTTAATAGAGAGAATATAGCTATTCAAGTCGAAAAAGTAGATTCGGAAACAGGAAAGCTCAGGTCATTAACCGACCATCTTTCTAAATTAACAGGTCCAGGCATCGTTTATTGTGGTACAAGAGCTACTTGCGAGAAAATTTCACATACCATAAGTGAAAAATTTAAATGCAAAGTCGCTTATTATCATGGTGGAATGGAACATGAACAAAGAATTTTAATTCAACAACAATTTATTCAAAATCAAATAGATATCATAGTTTGTACAAGTGCTTTTGGTATGGGGATAAATAAGCCAAATGTAAGGTTTGTAATTCATTATCAGTATCCTTCAAATATCGAGAATTATCTTCAAGAAATTGGACGAGCCGGCCGAGATGGTGAGCCAAGTATAGCAATACTAATAGTTTGTGAAGAAGATCATGAATTACCACTAAGGTTAATTGATGACGAAATCCTTTCTGTAAATCAAGTTGAGTCTTTTCTAGCGTATTTAAAAAGATTGGAAGAAAATCCGTTCAAATTGACTGAAACGCTAGTGTCTAATTGGAGAGCAGTTTTTCAATTTAGTGAAATACAGTGGACAACGCTTCATTCTGAAATGGTTAAGTTTAATGTAATCGTAGATGAAAACTTGCAGATAGAAAAAATAAATAATGACTTATTAGAATCGATTAAAGTGTTAATTTCGGAGCGGAAAAAAGTAAAATATTTAAAACTTAAAGCGATGATCGATTTTCTATCTTCATCCACTTGTTATCGAGAAAAATATCTTTTACTTTTTGATGAAATGTTAGGACAGAGACCAATAAATTGCTGTAATATTTGTGGTATATCTTTTGAAGAGTATTGTTCAAATGATCACGATAAATATGAAAATACTAACGTACTTTCATGGGAACAAGAATTAAGAAATAAATTGGGGCTGTGAGGAATCTATATGGAAAGCGAATTAAACCGTCAAGAAATTCCAGTTAACTATTTGAAGAAAAGCGTATATGGTACGCAGTTAATCATTTTAGTAATCGCTATTTTATGTATTGCTTTTTTTATTGGTACAGAAAAATTTATAGATGATTTACATTTATTTAAAAGTTATAAAACATATTTATATGGATTCGGTGCTGGATTTTCTCTCATCCTATTTAATATTTTATTAAATTATACGATTCCGGAGCGTTTGTTGGATGATGGTGGATTTAATAAAAGATTCTTTACGTCACTTTCAGTTCCTGAAATGACAATACTTTGTATTTTAATCGCATTATCAGAAGAATTATTTTTTAGAGGTTTTATTCAAGCTAAATTTGGACTAATTATTGCATCAGTTGTATTCGCTTTAGTTCATTTTCGATATGTGAAAAAACCGATTTTACTTACAATCGTATTAATTGAAAGTTTTTTCTTAGGTTACTTATATTTGAAAACAAATAATATTGTTATTGTATTTATCGCACATTTTATCTTAGATTATGTTTTAGGGATGTATATGAAATTAAGTTTGGAAAGTGAAGACAAAGAATGAAAAATGAGCTTCAGACTAATAGTATAGCTGACTTAAGTCGAAAGAAAAAAAGTAAGAAATTTAAAAATAAGAAAATAAATGATCAAAATAAAGCAGTTGATTTGTTAAATCTACCACCAAGAAGTGAAACAATGAAAATAAAAGAGGATCAACGAAGACCTTGGTGGAAAATAAAATATCCTTTAATCACTGCTTTGGTCATAATCTTTATCATGCTACCATTTGGAGTAGTGAAGTTTGTACATAGTAAATACGATAAAATTTTTACTGAAAAAGGAAGTTTAATCATACCTTCAAATAAATTTGAAAAAGTTGAATTAGCTGCTACCGATCATTTAAAAAAACAAAAAAAGAATAAATCTCAGAAAAAAACTCCAATCAAAAATGAGATAAAAAAGGTAGTAAAACCCCAAACAGATTCAAGTGAAACTGTCGGAGTGGAAGAGATTAATCACGAAGTTCAAAAAGGAGAAACATTATTTACTATTTCAATGAAATATTATGGTAATCGTGATGGCGAAGAAATTATTCAAGATGCAAATCATTTAAATGGGATCGAAGTAACGCCCGGCCAGATATTAAAAATCCCATTAAATGTTGATGTGGATAAATAATGTTATGTAGGGAATTGAAATTCGAAATCTAGACAAATTCGCTTTGATCGAATCCTTCCTATCTATGTTATAAATAGAGGGAAAGGGAGTGTTAAAGTATGTTAGCAAAACATCGAATGCTTCAAAACCACCAAGTTATTACGATCCAATCTAATGAAACTATAGAGTGTGCAATTAATCTTTTATTGGAAAAACAAATTGATAGTGTTCCTGTATTATCGGGAAATAAATATGTTGGAATGATTTCACAAGCAGAGATTTTTAAAAGATGCTTTTTTAGTGAATTACGAAAAGAAGAATACGTTAAGAATCTAAAAGTAGGTGAAATTGCTACTCATCAAACAATCTGTGTTAAAACGGATGAGCCATATGAAGATACAATGAATTCGCTAAAAAAATATCCATCAATTGCGGTAGTTGATGATGAGAGAAATTTTGTTGGACTAGTTATAAGATATGATGTAATTGAGATTTTTCAAGAAGTACTAGGAAAAGACTGTCGAGGAATAAGAATTTCAATGACTAGTATGGAGAAGGAAGGGCAATTAGCAAGATTACTTGATTATCTTCACCATTTTAGGGTTAATATAATTTCGCTTGTAACTTTTGATTCAAAAGATCATTTATTAAGAAGAATTGTCTTAAAAATAGATGATAATAAAAATATCGATAAAATTTTACGTAAATTTGAAGAGCTTGGTCTAAGAATAGTATCTGTTACGAATGAATTAGAAAACTCTATCGTTAAACACTAATATTGTTAATCCGTTTTTCCCATTTCTTGTTACTAAATATTGATAAATGATATTATTTTGCGTATACGAAAATAGACTTTTTGGAACGATTAAACCATATTTCATCCAAAATTAAAAACTTATGTCCATTTTGTATCAATGGATATAAGTTTTTTTGTTGTTTAAAATTTTTCAATTTCTACTAGTTTTTGTATAATAAAAAAAAGAAATAGATAAATTGGTTTTTTAGAATGAAGTAAAATCAGTGAATTAAGCTGACATATACTTTGTTAATGGGTTAAGCTACAAGGGGGAAATTAAAATAAAATTATTATCATTGATTGGATTCGTAGTAATTGTAGCAATTATTTTATTGATTATTCGAAAAAGTAAGCTAGAAATTATACATAAAAAAATTAAAATGAAACATTTAGATGATTCATTACAGTCAATTCAGCTTATATGGATTCCAAATATAGGCGATATTCCTTTTAAATTGAGTGAGATTGAAAAAATTTGCAATCATAATACATTAATTCTTTTAAGTGGTTACTCAAAAAAGAAGTCAAAAAAATATAATGATGAAAACATCCACTATTTATCTTCTTTTGCTCCTGTCTATTTTTTGTGGAATGATTTTGACTATAGTGGCAACTATAGGGATCTAAATGCATTATTACTAGATTGTAAAGTTACAATTTTAGAAAATAAAAGTGCTTCATTTGAAACTGAAAATGGTACTAAGTTTTCGATTGTTGGATTAGATGATGTGAAAACAAAGAGAGATCATTTAGACTTTGCACTTGAAGAGCGGTATGAAAATGATCTTAGTATTTTAACAAGCTATACTGAAGTCATGGATAGTAATAGTAGTAATTTTGAAAGTATTCAAGTTTATCTGTTTGAAAGAAGTCAATTAAATGTAAATCGAAATCAGAAAACGGTATATTTGGAGCTACATAACAATAAAGGAATTCGCAAACAAAAAACAATAACAGTTTTAAATTTTGAAGTTATGAAATAAGTGTTTGTTGTTTACATGCAGGAGGAAAGAAAATTGGCCCAAATAGGAAAGTACAATATTAAAGCAATTTCTAACATTGTTGGGATTTTACCAGGCACATTAAGAGCTTGGGAAAGAAGATATAATATCATAAGTCCTGTTCGAAATGATGCTGGCCATCGACTATATACAGAGGAACATGTTTATATTTTAAAATGGCTTGTTCAAAAAGTTAATGAAGGGTTTACAATTGGACAAGCAATTAATTTATACGAAGCAAAAGAGCATAAATCGTCTAATGACAGCTCTCTTACTGAAAATCTTCAATCAGATGCGCTAGTCAATCGAATTGTTTCTTCATTATTATCTTTTGAAGAAAGTGAAGCCCACAATTATGTGAATGACGCTTTTAGTCTTTTTTCTATAGATAAAGTATTATTTAAAATTATTTCTAAGGTTTTCATATTAATAGGTGATAAAAGTCGTAATGGTGAAATTACAAGTGCCCATGAACATTTTGCAACATCTTTTTTGAGAACGAGATTAGGGATGATTTATCAAAATTTACCTAACAATAAACATTTGCCAAAGCTAATCGCAGTTTGTGGACCAGAAGAAAAGCACGAATTAGGTTTATTAATTTTTACGATTTATTTAAGAAGAATCGGTTTTCAAGTTATTTATTTAGGAGCATCCATTGATTCAGATGATGTTGAACAAGTAATAAATGAAGTGAATCCAGCTGGATTTATTATGACTTGTACTTTAAGAGAAAATTTAAAGAAAACAATTGATCTAGCCATCATAATTAAAAAAATTAAACCTGATATCATTATTGGAATTGGTGGACACGCAGTTTCAACTTGTGAGAGCCCAATTATGGATTCCATACAGGAATTTTATATTGGTAGCCAACAAGCGAACTGGGATGAATGGTTAAAGCAGAATTTTAATTATAAATGAATTTTGACTTTAGAATCACCAAAATTATATAAAAACATAAACTGTACTATGGTAAATGCAGCAAGGAGGCTAGTTCATGAGGTTGGAACGGTTGAACTACAATAAAATAAAAGTTTTTCTTACATCTGATGATTTATCTGAACGTGGTCTGACAAAAGAAGACTTATGGTACAATGCACCAAAAGTTCAACAGCTTTTTCAAGATATGATGCATGAAGCTAGCGTAGAACTAGGTTTCGAAGTAGATGGAAAAGTATCCGTTGAAGTTTTCTCTCTTCAAGCTCAAGGAATGGTTGTAATTGTAACAAAATCCGATGAAATTGAAGAAGAGGAAGATGAATTTCAAGACGATTTTATCTCGATGGAAGTAATCCTAGATGAAAGTGAACATATATTGTACGAGTTTTCTACTTTAGATGATCTAATCCTACTTTCTGAAAAATTGGTTTCATGTGATGCTTTAGGTGGTAGATTATTCTCTTTTGAAAATACGTTTTACTTAAAGTTCGAGGAGAATGAAATAGGAAGACTAGATCGTGAGACATTTTATGCGATTTTAGCTGAATATGGTAATCCTTCCACAAGAACAATTTACCGTATTATTGAATATGGTAAAGAACTTATCTCAGAAAATGCTATTGAACAACTGCATTTTTATTTCGTTAAAAATAAAGCCTCTCAGTAATTTATTACGAGAGGTTTTACTTTTGTAAATTTTTTATTAATATATTGTATTTCTTCATATTCTTTCCTTTTCAAATTTTGGAAATAGGAGTATAATGACCTTAGAAAACGCTTACATTAAACGAATATTATATTTTGTTTTCTATGTGTTTATAACTTTCAAAAAGGGATGGAAAGTTGTATACTAATTTCAGAATGAATGAATCTTTTCATAGTTCAAATTTCTAGGGGGTTTACAATGGTTGCCGAGAAATCTACAGAGAAAAATAGCAACACTGAAGAACAATTAGATGTACTAGCGCCTACACAAGTAGTTATTAAAGAAGCGTTAGAAAAATTAGGATATTCAAATGAAATGTATGAACTTTTAAAAGAGCCAGTTCGTATGATGACTGTAAAAATTCCAGTTCGCATGGATGATGGACAAGTGAAAATTTTCACTGGTTACAGAGCTCAACATAATGATGCTGTAGGACCAACAAAAGGTGGTATCCGTTTCCATCCAAATGTAACAGAAAATGAAGTTAAAGCCCTTTCAATCTGGATGAGCTTAAAATGTGGAATTGTAGATTTACCATATGGTGGAGGTAAAGGTGGAATCGTTTGTGATCCACGTGATATGTCATTCCGTGAGCTAGAAAGACTTAGTCGCGGTTATGTTCGTGCAATTAGCCAAATCGTAGGACCAACTAAAGATATTCCAGCTCCAGACGTATTTACAAACTCACAAATTATGGCTTGGATGATGGATGAATATTCTAGAATAGATGAATTTAACTCACCTGGTTTTATTACTGGTAAACCATTAGTATTAGGTGGATCTCACGGCCGTGAAACAGCTACTGCTAAAGGTGTAACGATTGTAATTCGTGAAGCAGCAAAGCGTAGAGGTATTAACTTAGAAGGTGCACGAGTTGTTATCCAAGGATTTGGTAATGCAGGTAGCTTCTTAGCGAAATTTATGCATGATGCTGGTGCAAAAGTTATTGGTATTTCTGATGCTTATGGTGCACTTCATGATCCAAACGGCTTAGACATTGATTATTTATTAGATCGTAGAGATAGCTTTGGTACAATTACTAAACTATTTAATAATACAATTTCAAATAAAGAATTATTAGAATTAGATTGTGATATCTTAGTTCCAGCAGCGATTGAAAATCAAATTACAAAAGAAAATGCTCATAATATTAAAGCAAATATTGTAGTTGAAGCTGCTAACGGACCTACAACACTTGAAGCTACTAAGATTTTAACAGAGCGCGGTATTTTATTAGTTCCAGACGTATTAGCTAGTGCTGGTGGCGTAACTGTTTCTTACTTTGAATGGGTACAGAATAACCAAGGTTACTACTGGACTGAAGAAGAAGTAGAAGATCGATTAGAAAAAGTTATGGTACGTTCATTTAATAATATTTATGAAACAAGTGTAAATAGAAAAGTAAATATGCGATTAGCTGCTTATATGGTTGGCGCGCGTAAAATGGCAGAAGCTAGCCGATTCAGAGGCTGGGTATAAGATTATATTTGATGATAAAAACAAGGTGGAGAATATCCATCTTGTTTTTTTTGATTAGCTATTATTAGACAAATTGAATATTTTACGTAAAATAGTAATAGTAAATATAACTAAGACTCTAGTTTATTGGAGATGTTTCAAATGGAAAAAGTTGAAGTTCTAATCATTGGTGGAGGACCCTGTGGTATTGCAGCTTATCTTGCATTAAAAAATAAGGGGATATCTGCATTAATAATTGAAAAAGGAAATATCGTTCATACCCTCAGTCGTTTTCCAACGCATCAAACATTTTTTAGTACAAGTGAAAAATTAGAAGTGGGAAATATTCCATTTATTATTGAAGGAAGAAAACCAAAAAAACACCAAGCTCTAGCATATTACCGTGATGTTGTAAAACGAAATAGAATAAAAATTAATGCCTATGAAGAGGTAAAAACAGTTAGTAAGAAAAGTGATTTTATCATCGAGTCAGTTACAATAAACGGTGAAGAAAAACGTTATGAAGCGAAAGCTGTTATTGTAGCAACTGGATATTATGACCAACCAAACTACTTATCAACACCTGGTGAACAGCTTAATAAAGTTTCTCATTACTTTTTTGAAGGTCATAAACATTTTAATCAGAAGGTTGTCGTTATTGGTGGTAAAAACTCAAGTGTTGACGCAGCACTAGAACTAGAAAAGTGTGGAGCGGATGTAACTGTACTTTATAGAGGCAGTTCTTATTCACCAAGTATTAAACCATGGGTTCTACCAGAATTCGAGGCACTTGTCCGTTCTGAAACAATTAAAATGGTATTTAACGCAAATCTACTTGAAATAAATGAATCATCAGTAGTATACGAAAAAGAAGGACAAATAGTTGAGATTGAGAATGACTTTGTCTATGCCATGACAGGTTACCATCCTGATCATACATTAATTAAAAGTATGGGCGTTAAAGTAGATGATCTAACAGGAAGACCATTATTCAATCCAGAAACGATGGAAACAAATATAGAAGGCATTTATATTGCAGGGGTAATTGCTGCCGGAAACAATGCAAACGAAATATTCATAGAAAATGGTCGTTTTCACGGTGACTTAATAGTTTCTCACTTAGCTAGTAAATAGTAATTATAAAAATACTGAAACGTAGCTATGCTACGTTTTTTTTTATTAAAGATTTTCAAGCCGTTTTCTGTTTACTTAAAGAATTTTAAAATGTTATAATTTCTTGTGAAATGAGGTGCTGAAAATGAAAAAAGTAGTATTAATAACAACGGGTGGAACGATTGCTAGTAAACCAAATGCAGAATCAGGTAAATTAGATTCTGGGGCATTGTCAGGTCAAGAAATTGCAGAAATGCTCAATTTACCAAAAGATATAAATGTTATTGTTGATTCTTTTTTCCAAGTTCCAAGTATGCACATAGGCTTCGAACATTGGATGTTGTTAAAGAATAAAATTGAAGAATATTACCAAGATGAAACAATTGATGGGGTTGTCGTTACCCATGGAACTGATACGTTAGAAGAAACGGCTTATTTTTTAGATTTAACAATTGACGATGATCGTCCAGTTGTTATTACTGGCTCTCAAAGATCACCAGGTGAATTAGGTACCGATGCTTTTATCAATTTAAGACATGCAATTTATACTGCATCTGACGAATCTACTCGAAATGTTGGTTCAGTTGTTGTCTTTAATGAACGTATTTTTACTGCAAAATATGTTAAAAAAGAACATGCATCTAATATTCAAGGATTTAACGTATTTGGATTCGGATACCTAGGTATTATCGATAACGATAAAGTACATATCTATCAAAAACCGGTATTAAAGGATAAATACAAAATCACAAGTGAGTTACCTCAAGTTGATATAATTAAATGTTATATTGAAGCAAAAGGATATTTAATTAAAGCAGCCGTTGAAAATGGTGCTAAAGGAATTGTCCTTGAAGGCGTTGGAAGAGGACAAGTATCTCCACATATGACTGAAGAAATTGAAAAAGCAGTTAAAGATGGTATTAAAGTAGTCATTACAACAAGTTCTGAAGAAGGCGAAGTTTATCCTACATATGATTATTACGGAAGTGCCTATGATTTAGTAAATAAAGGTGTTATCTTAGGTAAAGATTATGATAGTAAAAAGGCAAGAATTAAATTAACTGTTATGTTAGCATCCGAAGTGAATGATATTCTTGAAGGATTTTCTAAATAATTTTTACTTTTTTATACATTTGTCAAAAACGTGCTTAGCACGTTTTTTTTTGAGTGTTGAAATACAAATGGTCAAATGTATATTAAGTGAACTCATGTATCTTATATTTCATTCTTTGAAGGTCTATTAAGAATATTAGATTTTATTTAAGAGCTATAGGTTCAAATGATTATTTTTATAAGTTATGTTCGATGATCTTTAATTGACCTCAAAATGATTAACAAGCTTGTTATGATACTCTAAGTAAAAGGATATTAAACTAGGTTTTTAGTGTAACTACTTTTTTTGATGAATAAGTTGATTGGAACGAAAGGGTGTTCGACTCCTATGGGATAAGCG
>NZ_NUHI01000006.1:180958-195963 GCF_002575105.1 Bacillus sp. AFS053548
CCATGGAAAGCGAGCATCCTGTAATGGAAATCAACATCACTCTACACCTTTTACGAAAATTTAGGTAATTAATTGTCAAGCTTGTTTTATTATTATTGTTAAAAGTTAGATGATTTAAAAATTAAATTCAAAATTGTGTATAAAATTAATTGAATCTAATCATACTGGTAATAAAAAAGGTATGATTTTAAATGAAAAGAATCGAACGAATACTATTTAAATTAATAATTATTCAATTATTTTGTTTAGTCATAAGTCAATACGTCTTATCATTCCCTAGTCTTTCTGTCTATTTAACGAAAATTGAATTATATGAAGGTGTTACGCAAAAAGCTAAGGACGTAACAAGAGAAGTATATAATCATATTGGTAAATAGATGAATTCGTCGGAATCATATGGTAATATAAATTAAAGCAGGCTAGCCTGCTTTATTTTTATTTGTTTTTATTTTTTTAGGACATGATAAGATTAAAGGTTGCTATTAAAGTAGCACTTTTTTTATGTAGGAGGACTTATGAGTAAAAAAATTAGTATAGCGATAGATGGACCTGCAGCCGCTGGTAAAAGTACAGTTGCAAAAATTGTTGCAAAAAAATTAGGATATGTATATATAGACACTGGTGCGATGTACCGTGCGCTAACCTTTAAAGCGATCCAAAACAATCTTGATGTAAATAACGAGATGGATTTAAGTAACTTACTTTCAAATATAACGATTAAGTTAATACCGGAAGAAGGTACTCAAAAAGTTTTCATCGATGATGTTGATGTTTCAGAGCCAATAAGAACACCAGAAGTAACTAGAAATGTATCATTTGTTGCAAAACATAGTTTAGTTCGTGAAAAAATGGTCGATTTACAACGTGAATATGCCGTAAATGGTGGGGTTGTAATGGATGGAAGAGATATTGGGACTCATGTATTAGTTGGTGCAGAAGTTAAGATCTTCATGATTGCTTCTGTGGATGAACGAGCTCAAAGAAGACATATTGAAAATGTCAAAAACGGTTTCGAAAGTGATTTAGAGCAATTGAAAATTGAAATAGCAACCAGAGACCGAATTGACTCCGAAAGAGAAGTTTCACCATTGAAAAAAGCTGAGGATGCAATCTCATTAGATACTACTTCTAAAAACATTGATGATGTTGTAAATGAAATATTAACGATTGTTGAAGGTAAAATAAAAAATATTTAGAAGAATTAGTCATCAGATTTCTTGACTTTTCTGCTTATTTATTAGAAGGTAAAAGAGGATAATACATAATTGGTCTATCCATTTTTAAAACATAAGGAGGAATATTACATGGTTGAAAAAGTAATGCCAGAAGTTGGGGAAATTATCTCATGTGTAGTAGAACAAATTGAAGATAAGCAAGCAATCGTAGGTTTCGGTGGAAAAACAGATGGTATTCTTCCAATAAAAGAAATTTCAAACGTACATATTGAAAATGTAAGTGACGCGCTAACTGTTGGACAAGAAATGGAATTAAAGGTTATTAAAGTTGAGGAAGACACGGTTGTTTTTTCTAAACGTGCCGTAGATTCAGTTAAAGCTTGGGAACAATTAGAAGGAAAATTAGCTAGTAAAGAAGTATTTGAAGTTATTGTTACAGAGCAAGTAAATGGTGGACTAATTGCAGACGTAGGCGTTCGTGGATTTATTCCGGCTTCACTTGTTTCAAAAAAATTCGTTGAAGATTTAGGAAGCTATGTTGGTCAATCGCTTGAAATAGTGATTGAAGAGCTAGATCGCGAAAAAAATCGAGTAATTCTATCTCATAAAGCTGTTGAGCAATTAAATGAAGTTGAAAATCGCCGTCAAGCATACTCTTCTATTAAAGTTGGGCAAATCGTTGAAGGTAAAGTTGAAAGAATAACAAATTTCGGTGCTTTTGTAAATATTGGTGGAATCGATGGATTAGTCCATGTATCTCAAATGTCTCATAAACGAGTTACAAAGCCTGAAGAGATTGTAGCTGTAGGAGATACTGTAAAAGTTCAAGTTCTTTCAATTGACACAGATACTAACCGTATAGCTTTATCAATGAAAGCAATTCAGCCAGGACCATGGGATCAATTAAATCCAAGCATTAAAGCAGAAGCAGTAGTTGAAGGGACTGTAAA
This sequence comes from Bacillus sp. AFS053548, assembly GCF_002575105.1. Taxonomy (NCBI): domain Bacteria; kingdom Bacillati; phylum Bacillota; class Bacilli; order Caryophanales; family Bacillaceae; genus Bacillus; species Bacillus sp. AFS053548. The sequence continues at coordinate 183,084 of NZ_NUHI01000006.1, forward strand.
ACGTCTTACAAACTTTGGTGCTTTTGTAGAAGTTCAAAATGGAATTGAAGGATTAGTTCATGTTTCTCAAATTGCTGATAAACATATTAAAAATCCAAACGAAGTCCTAACAGTTGGTCAAGAAGTAAAAGTAAAAGTTTTAGATATTAACCCTACTGAAAAACGCTTATCATTAAGCATTAAAGAAGCTGGTGAAGCTGAACTTCAAGAGGATATTGCTAAATACGTACAACCAAGTGAAAGTGGTTTCCAATTAAGCGAACTACTTGGTGATAAATTAAATAAATTTAAAAAATAATAAAAAATCCTTCAGCCATTTGCTGAAGGATTTTTATTTAGAACCCTTTAGTTATGTTGATTTTCTGCTCTTGCTTCCTCAGGTGTGTCTAAACGCGTAGCACCTTTGTTATGAATGCTTTGATCTCGATCAGATTCAACTCTTCTAGATTGTTTAAGTTTCTTTTCTTGACGATCTTTTCCCACTCGTTTCACCTCCAAAAATATCTCATTTATAGATTCGTTTTAAATGCAACTTCTTATACACTTTCTTTTCTATTTGATTATTTTTGAAATATGAATTGTTCATACTAGTACTATTAGGAGGTTTTCATGTGCAAGGTAGTCTATTTATCATTACTTCTTGGATTATTGTTTTATTTCTTTTGTTTTATCGGGATCGAACCAAGAAAAATTTCTTGTATTTAGCGGGATTGCTTATATTAATCAGCTGTTCAGCTTACACAATTGATCTATTTTCAATTGAAATAAATTTTTCATATATCATTATAATTTTTATCATAAGCTACTTTATTAGTTTATTAAATTTAATTGAACAAATAGTTCATTTCTTTAAAGGCCTGATTATAGGCATGACATATAGTGTAGTTACACTGCTTTCGATTTATGATCCTGCAAGCTTTTTTATTGATGAGATGATAATTAGTTCATTTTTAGTAATACTACTTTCTTTCTTTTTAAGTAAATCCTATTATGACAAAATACGTTATATAACAATTGGTCTAGTTCAGGGAGACATTTTTAATTATTTTACATTTAAGTCGATTAATTTTAAATATATAATTGGAGATTTAAACTGGTTTGATACTTTATTTATGTCCATTTTATTATTGTCAGCTATTCAATTCATCGTAATTTACGGATCAAAAATAAGCCTCAAAAATAGAAAATTACTAAAAAGTTGAAGTGTATTGGTCTTTTCTCATATTTTTTGTTAAAATAGATAAGTTATTTAAATAAATTAATTTTTAAAACTAAACTAAAACTCATTTAGATGATTTAAATGGTACATAGTTATGCTAGGAAGGATGAATTAAATGTCTAAACCGACAGTTGCAATAGTTGGGCGACCAAATGTAGGGAAATCAACTATTTTTAATAGGATAGTGGGAGAAAGAATTTCAATTGTAGAAGATATTCCAGGGGTTACTCGTGATCGTATTTACAGTTCAGGAGAGTGGTTAAATCAAGAATTTAGTTTAATCGATACAGGTGGAATTGACATTGGTGATGAGCCATTTTTAGAGCAAATTCGTCAACAAGCTGAAATCGCAATTGATGAAGCGGATGTTATTATTTTTCTAACAAATGGTCGTGAGGGTGTTACAGCAGCAGATGAGGAAGTTGCTAAAATCCTTTATAAAACAAAAAAACCGGTAGTATTAGCCGTTAATAAAGTCGATAATCCTGAAATGAGAAGCGATATTTACGACTTTTATGCATTAGGATTCGGAGAAGTATTTCCAATTTCAGGTTCACATGGTTTAGGACTAGGTGATTTACTTGATGAAGTTGTAAAACATTTCCCTGAACAAGAAGATGATAATTACGATGAAGAGACAATTAAATTTAGTTTAATTGGTCGGCCAAATGTAGGGAAGTCTTCTTTAGTAAATGCATTATTAGGTCAAGAACGTGTAATTGTAAGTAATGTTGCTGGAACTACACGTGATGCTGTCGATACACCTTATTCAAAAGATGGCCAAGACTATGTCATTATCGATACAGCTGGTATGAGAAAAAAAGGTAAAGTATATGAAAGTACAGAAAAATACAGCGTATTACGTGCTTTACGTGCAATCGAGAGATCAGATGTCGTCTTAGTCGTATTAGATGGTGAAGAAGGTATTATCGAACAAGATAAGAAAATAGCTGGATATGCACATCAAGCAGGTAGATCAGTTGTTATTGTTGTAAATAAATGGGATGCAGTAGAAAAAGATGAAAAAACGATGAATGAATTCATTGAAAACATTCGAGCACATTTCCAATTCTTAGACTATGCTCCAATTGTATTCCTATCAGCTAAAACGAAGAAAAGAACTCAAACTTTATTACCAATAATTAATAAAGCATGTGAAAGCCATAGTTTACGTGTTCCAACAAATGTATTAAATGATGTTATTATGGATGCAATTGCGGTGAATCCAACACCAACACATAATGGACAAAGATTAAGAGTGTATTATGCAACTCAAGTAGCAATTAAACCACCTACATTTGTTGTTTTTGTAAATGATCCTGAATTACTTCACTTTAGTTATGAGCGTTTCTTAGAAAATCGTATTAGAGATGCTTTTGATTTTGAGGGATCTCCAATTAAGATTATCGGTCGTGCACGAGCGTAATTCGAGTAAAATATGGATTCTTTATGAAGGAGAGTGTTGATTTGGAAAAAATCGCTGTTTTAGGTGCAGGTAGTTGGGGAACTGCTTTAGCCATGGTTTTATCAGATAATGGGCATGCGGTTACTTTATGGGGAAATAAATCCGAACAAATAAATGAAATAAATGAACAGCATACTAATAAAAGATACTTGCCAGAAATTAATTTACCCCAAAATTTAAAGGCATCAGTCAATTTAAAGGAAGCTATAAATGGAGCTAACTATATTTTGCTTGTTGTTCCAACTAAAGCAATAAGAGAAGTTTGCCAACAATTAAATAATGAATTAACGAACGAGGTTACAATAATCCATGCAAGTAAAGGGATTGAGCCAGACACATCTAAGCGTGTTTCAGAAATGATCTCTGAAGAAATTGATTCGAAATTCTTAAAATCAGTAGTTGTATTATCAGGCCCAAGTCATGCTGAAGAAGTTGCTTTAAGACATCCAACGACTGTAACATCGGCATCTAAAAATATGGAAGATGCGGAAATTGTTCAAGAATTATTCTCAAATGGTTATTTCCGTGTATACACAAACGAAGATGTAATTGGTGTAGAAATTGGTGGAGCATTAAAGAATATTATCGCACTTGCCGCTGGTATTACTGACGGACTTGGATATGGCGACAACGCGAAGGCAGCTTTAATGACAAGAGGACTTGCAGAAATAATTCGTTTAGGTAAGGCTATGGGAGCTAATACGCAAACTTTTGCTGGTTTAACTGGAATGGGTGACTTAATCGTAACTTGTACGAGTGTTCATAGCCGTAACTGGAGAGCTGGTAATTTATTAGGAAAAGGCAAATCTTTAGACGAAGTATTAGATAATATGGGTATGGTAGTTGAAGGAGTTCGCACAACAAAGGCTGCATATCAATTAGCAAAACAAGTAAATGTAGAAATGCCGATTGTTAATGAATTACACGCAGTATTATTTGAAAATAAAAATCCAAAATTAGCAGTTGATGCACTTATGTCTCGTGTAAAAAAACATGAGGGCGAAAGTACTTCAAATTATATAAGCGATCTTGCTGAGTAATTAATTTTATTTTAATATATACAAATAAAAAAACTTGATTTTCAGACTGATTGCTAGCGCTTGTATTTCGAGGCGCGAAGCCTGGTGAGGAGCGGAGTTACCTATAACGGTAATGAGCAACGCAGACAGGCGAAGTAGCGAAGAAAGCGAGCGTTAGGCGGGCAGTCTGAAAGCATTAAAACTTAGTTTTAGTGCTTTCTTTTTTTGGACTAAAATAGGCGTTTCACCATTTCTCTTTTTTTGCATAGCATATGTTGTATAGAAAAGAAGGAGGTTTGAATGGTGACTAATAATAATCCAAATGGTTTCTTCGATAAGATTGAAAAGAAAGCTAATGTTAGCAAATCAGATATTTTTAAAGTCGCTGATTCAGTAAAAGATGCAAACTTTAAAGATGAAGCAACTGTTAGAAAACTAGTTCGTCAAATCGCATTGATGACAGGTCGTCAAGTTTCTAAGGAAAAAGAAGATAAAATCGTTCAAGCAATTGTTACAAATAATATGCCATTAGATTTTCAATCATTAACAAATATGTTTAAACAAAAATAATTGGGCTTATTCTTCAGCGATGTATTTAGTGCAAATCATACATTTTCGCATACTATAGAATGACTTATACCGGATGTATTCTGGTGGGTGTTAGTCGAGGATGATTACGAAGCAATTGCCCCAGTTTGCTTCGAAGAAAGAAGGAGTATATTTTTACTTTTTCTTTCTTTTTATTTTGTCCTTTTAAATATGTGTTGGTCCCGAATCCTCCTTGGATGGTTTTTATCAAGGAGGTATTTTGATGGTGTTTGTTAAGGTTGTAACTAGTGAATATGTTCTAATGGTTTTTTTATGAAGCAGGAAATAAATTTATAGCAGACAAGTATACGTAGGCATTAAATAAGTCGATAATGTCTTAATAGGATTAAAAAGATTTTAATTCAAATCATGTGATTATTTTGATACTATAATAATGGTAGAAAATACATAGGGGGAACATAATGAACGCGGCACATATTAATGAAATTATTTCTTTTGTAGGAATCGGATTAATGCTTTTATCATTATTTTTAATTTTCTTGAGTAGAAACAAAATAAAAATAAAATTTTTAAAAATGATTACAGCCTTCATTGCATATATGTCTTTAATTATTTCAGGGATTTTAATTACATATATCGTATTAAGCTGGCCTAGTTAATGAGAATAAAGGGGACTAACATGAAAAAGCTATTTCTTTCCATTCTAATGTGCTTTGTTATAAGTCTATTAAGTGGCTGTTTATACCCACAAGATAAACTTACACAAAATCAAGTACCATATGATGATCAATTGCAATCTGTTCAAACTGCAGTTAATAAATTTAAGGAAGACAATTCAGGAATGTTACCTATAAAAAACAAGGATATGAATACACCTATTTATATTAAATATCCAATTGATTTTACAAAACTAACACCTGGCTATTTAAGTGATGCACCTGGTAATTCTTATGAAAATGGTGGTATCTTCCAGTACGTATTAGTAGATGCAGAGAAGAATCCGACTGTTAAATTAGTCGATCTTAGAATTGCAGAAAAACTAAGAGATGTTTCATTAAGAGTACAAGTTTATAAAGATAAACATACTTACCCACCAATCAAGAAAACATTGGCTAATGGTGTTTTTCTATTAAACTATAAAAAGATGGGTTTCAAAGAAGAACCTTTTGTAGTCAGTCCTTATAGCAATGAGAACTTACCAATCATCATGGGGAATGATGGGGAGTTTTATGTTGACTATTCAACTGATTTATATGCAAAAATCAAAGAAGTGAAAAATTATAAGTTCGGTGAAGATATTCGTTCTATCTTAGTAAAAGACTCACCAATCGTGCCTGCATACTCACTTCCATATACAATTAAAGATGGACAACCTGTGTTTTTAGAACAAAAATAAATAATATAAATCATAATCCTTTGATAAAAGAATACATTTTATCGAAGGATTTTTTTATTTGATCCCAAGTGAATAAAAAGAAAAAATAAAAAATCTTGTCATAACTCACTAGGACAACATCATAGAATGATATTGTCATAGGTATACTACTTCAAGTCAATTATTCCCATGTATTGATAAATCGGGAGGGGAACACATGGAAAAGATAGATATTTTTAAAGACATTGCCGAGCGCACAGGAGGAGATATCTACTTAGGTGTTGTAGGTGCTGTGCGTACTGGTAAATCAACATTTATTAAACGCTTTATGGAAGCTGTTGTAATCCCTAATATTCAAAATGAAGCTGATCGTGCTAGAGCACATGATGAATTACCTCAAAGCGCTGCAGGTAAAACAATAATGACTACTGAACCAAAATTCGTTCCGAATCAAGGAGTAAAAATTCATGTAGCGGATGGGTTAGATGTAAATATTCGATTAGTAGATTGCGTTGGTTATAGTGTGCCAGGGGCTAAAGGATATGAGGATGAAAATGGTCCTAGAATGATTAGCACTCCTTGGTATGAAGAACCGATTCCGTTTAATGAAGCAGCAGAAATCGGTACAAGAAAAGTTATTCAAGAGCATTCAACAATTGGAGTTGTTGTAACAACTGATGGTACAATTGGAGAAATTGCTAGATACGATTATATCGAAGCAGAGGAACGAGTAGTTGCTGAATTAAAAGAAGTTGGAAAGCCTTTCATTATGGTGATCAACTCTTCTCAGCCATATCATCCTAATACAGAGGCACTTAGACAAGAACTATCTGAAAAGTACGATATTCCTGTCATCGCATTAAGTGTTGAAGCAATGCGCGAAGGAGATGTAATGAACGTACTTCGCGAAGCTTTATACGAATTCCCAGTCCTTGAAGTGAACGTAAACCTACCTAGCTGGGTATTAGTTTTAAAAGAAAATCACTGGCTACGCCAAAGCTACCAAGAAGCAATTCAAGAAACAGTTAAAGATATAAAGCGATTAAGAGATGTAGATTATGTAGTTGGCCAATTTAGTGATTATGAATTTATTGAACATGCTCAACTTGCTGGAATAGATATGGGGCAAGGGGTTGCAGAAATTGATTTATCTGCACCAGATGAGTTATATGATCAAGTCTTAAAAGAAGTAGTGGGAGTAGAAATTCGTGGTAAAGATCATCTATTAGAATTAATGCAAGATTTCGCTCATGCAAAACAAGAGTATGATCAAGTAGCAGATGCCTTAAGAATGGTGAAACAAACAGGATATGGAGTTGCTGCACCTTCGCTTTTAGATATGAGCTTAGATGAGCCAGAAATTATACGCCATGGTTCAAGATTTGGTGTCAAATTAAAAGCAGTAGCACCTTCTATTCATATGATTAAAGTTGATGTTGAGTCAACGTTTGAACCAATCATCGGAACTGAAAAACAAAGTGAAGAACTTGTTAAATACTTAATGCAAGATTTTGAAGATAATCCATTATCTATTTGGAACTCAGATATATTTGGACGTTCATTAAGTTCAATCGTACGTGAAGGCATCCAAGCGAAACTTTCTTTAATGCCTGAAAATGCAAGATATAAACTAAAGGAAACTTTAGAAAGAATTATTAACGAAGGAAGTGGCGGCTTAATTGCAATTATCCTTTAATCATAAATTAATCAGGTGGTAAAAACCATCTGATTTTTTTTGTGTTAAGATTAATTTTTTAAATCTAAAAGTCATATTTTATCTGGTGAAATGAAATTTTTAAAAAAAATCACAGAAAATTAGCAAGAGAAAATAAATATCATTCGACAAAAATCAACAAAAATAAATTTATTAAAAATCATCAAAAAAATTAAAAAAATGCTGATTAATTCAGTAATCATCGTACTTTTAGAAGTACTTATAAGAAAATTGAAGACGAAAAATGAACTTTTCAGAAAAATCACCACCTGTTTTCGAGTAATTCCAACATTTTCTTATAAAACATATTGAAAAAAGCCGTAGAATCGTATAATATAAGGCATGACAAAGAAATTAATTGGAATTTGTTGTATAAAATTTAAAATTTTGGTCACAAATGAAATTAAGAAACATTTCTAAAATTTTGGGAGGAGGTGAAAGACATGAACAAAACAGATTTAATCAATGCAGTTGCTGAAGCTGGTGAATTAACTAAAAAACAAGCTACTTTAGCAGTAGACGCTGTATTCGAATCAATTCTTGGTGCGTTACAAAACGGGGATAAAGTACAATTAATCGGATTTGGTAACTTTGAAGTTCGTGAGCGTGCAGCTCGTAAAGGACGTAATCCACAAACTGGCGAGGAAATCGAAATCGCAGCTAGTAAAGTTCCAGCTTTCAAACCTGGTAAAGCGCTTAAGGATGCAGTAAAATAATTACATAATTTAAGCGAAAAAGAAGGATGCTAAAAAAAGCATCCTTCTTTTTTTGCTAAAAAAGTCCAAAAAGTCTTATATTTTTGGGATCAATAATTAATTTTGGACAATGAAAGCGTTCAGTTTAGGTGGTCTAAAAGAAAGGAAAAAGAAAGTATCCTTCTTTTTTTTGCCTATAAAAAAAGAATTATGTTAAAATAAAACGAATCTGATAGTGAATATTAGAATTTTTTTTAGCATGGGGGATCAATTAATGAATGAAGTTAATTTAGAAAAAATTGAACAAGCGGTTCGTCTAATTCTCGAAGCTATCGGTGATGATCCAAATAGAGAAGGAATTTACGAAACGCCAAAACGAGTTGCGAAAATGTATGCTGAAGTATTCTCTGGTATGCGCCAAGATGAAAAAGCTCATTTACATAAAGTATTTGGTGAAGATCATGAAGAATTAGTTCTTGTAAAAGATATTCCATTCCATTCAATGTGTGAGCATCATCTATTACCTTTTTACGGAGTTGCACATGTAGCTTACATACCTAGAAATGGTAGAGTAACTGGTTTAAGTAAATTAGCACGTACTGTAGAAACAGTAGCTAAAAGACCTCAGTTACAAGAGCGTATTACTTCCTCAGTAGTTGATGCAATTATGGACGTACTACAACCACACGGGGCAATGGTAGTTGTAGAAGCAGAACATATGTGTATGTCTATGCGTGGAGTAAGAAAACCAGGCTCAAAAACTGTTACGACTGCTGTGCGTGGCTCACTTAAAGAGGATGTGCAAGGAAGAAATGAAATTCTTGCAATGATTCATTCAACAAAATAGAATCAAATAATCAAAAAGCAGGGCGTTTGATAGGCAGTCTAAAAAGCCAGAAGTCCTGCTTTTTTTAAAATATTCATTTATAAATAATGCAAGTTGATTGAGCAATCAACTTATACCATCTAAAATACTTATGGTATAATGAAAAAATCAGTTATAAATGGAATGGATGGAAATAATGAATAGTATTCACGAGTTAAAAAATGAAGTAATCACTCAAATCTTACATACGATTAGACACCCATATTTAAATCTACATCTTCAAGCACCGACCATTGATGATGTAAAGGTTACTTTATTAATAAATTTATTAAAAGAACATAATTTTACGAGTGATAAAATTGTACATTACTGTAAAGCCTTGATGATTCATCAAATTGCATTAGATACACATGAAAAGGTATCCACGTTTGAAGGTACACCAATGGATCGTGAAAAGAAACAATTAACCGTTTTAGAAGGGGACTTATATAGTGGACTATATTACAATGCTCTATCTAAAACTGGGGAAATTGGATTAATACGAGAACTTTCATATGCTGTTAAAGAAATGAATGAAGAGAAGATCAATCTAGTTCACGAACAATTTAGTTCTTTAGAAGATCTTTACAACTGTATAACTGTAATCGAATCAACTATACTAGTACATTTTGCAAAATTTATATCAGCTGAAGAATCAATAAAGCATATTGAACAAGAATGTTTAATGTCAAGACTGAAAAAAGAATTTGAACAATCATCAGTTGAAAACTGCTCTGATTTTATTTCGCAATTTCAAAGAATTATGGGGATTGTTGATTTAGCTAAAACAAAAGAAGAATTATCAAAAATAATACAATTACAAAATTAATCTACATAGAAGTAATCGTAATTAGTTTAGTGGGGGTTTATATGACTCAATCAAAAGAAGAACGCGTACATGACGTGTTTGAAAAGATTTACAATAAATATGATACAATGAATGGTATTATTAGTTTTAGAAGACATATTGCTTGGCGTAAACAAACTATGAAAATTATGAATGTTCAAAAAGGTATGAAAGCGCTTGATGTATGCTGTGGTACTGGTGAATGGACAATTGCACTTGCAAATACAGTTGGAAAAGATGGAGAAGTAGTAGGATTAGACTTTAGTAAAAATATGCTATCAATCGGTGAAGAAAAAGTTAAAAATATGAATTTAGACCAAGTAAAATTAATTCATGGAAATGCTATGGAGCTACCATTTGAGGACAACTATTTTGATGTTGTTACAATTGGATTTGGTTTAAGAAATGTACCAGATTATTACCAAGTGTTGAAGGAAATGACAAGAGTCGTAAAGCCTGGAGGTATTGTTGTGTGTTTAGAAACATCACAACCGACTGCATTTGGTATTAGACATGTGTATAAAGCGTATTTTAAATACATCATGCCGATTTTTGGGAAATTATTTGCGAAAAGCTTTAAAGAATATTCTTGGTTACAAGAAAGTGCAAGCACCTTTCCAGGAATGAATGAACTTGCAAATCTTTTCAAAAAAGCAGGGTTAGAAAAAATAAAAATTAAACCTTATACTTTTGGTGTAGCAGCAATGCATTTAGGTGTTAAACCAAAAAACTAGTTACAAAAAAGCGAGAAAATGGGATGAATAGTAAGGTGAACGGAATGAAGGTTAAATGGAAATATTCTTATTTAAAGAAGGACATTAATGAGATTGAAAGCACGCTTCATAAAGTAGTCAATTCTACACAGCCAATTTTGAAAAATGCATCTGTACAGTTGCTTGAATCTGGTGGTAAAAGAATTAGACCTGTTTTTGTATTGCTTAGTGCTAAATTTGGACAATATAACCTTCAATCGATTAAAAATGTAGCAGCTACTTTGGAAATCATACATATGGCATCATTAGTTCATGATGATGTAATTGATGAAGCTAGTTTACGAAGAGGTAAACCGACTATCAATTCAACTTACAATGATCGTGTTGCTATGTATGCAGGGGATTTTTTATTTGCAAAAGCATTGGAATGTATGTCAGAAATCGAAATCCCATTGGCCCATCAAAAATTATCTGAGACTATTTTAGAGATTTGTTTAGGTGAGATTGAACAAATAAAAGATAAATATAATTTTGACCAAAATTTAAAATGTTATTTAAGAAGAATTAAACGAAAAACCGCACTCTTAATTTCAGCGAGTTGTGAAATTGGTGCAATTGCATCAGGAGCCTCTCCAGCTTTTCAAAAGTGTTTAAAAGATTACGGATACTATTTAGGTATGTCCTTTCAAATTATGGACGATATTCTTGATTTTACGGCTTCTGAGAAGGAATTAGGGAAACCATCAGGTAGCGACTTAATTCAAGGAAATATTACATTACCTGTTTTGTTTGCGATGAATGATTTAGCTCTTAAGGAGAAAATTGAATCCGTTTATGAAGGGATCGATCCGGAATCTGTTAAACCCCTTATAAATCAAATTCGTAAAAGTACATATATTAAAGCAGCAAGAAAAGTTAGTGAGGCATATTTACAAAAATCTTTAAACAGTATCAATAGCCTTCCTAATAGTGAAGCAAAGGAAATGTTAATATTAATTGCTAAAAATATTGGAAATCGAAAAAACTAGAGGCGGGGAAAATGCTAGTGCATTTACAACTGCCTCTTTTGGCTTTTGAGGTACGTATAGAATTCCTGTTATTCAGTTATATTTATAAAAATTAATCAATTATCTGGAAGCGATTTCAATTTTTATAATATAACAAGATTTTAAACTATTGATAATTTTATAAATTGATGTTACTATTCTACTGTGTTGTTTATACATAATTGAGATCAAGTGAGGTAGAGCATAATGGAAAGAACTTATTTAATGGTAAAACCTGATGGTGTACAACGTAACTTAATTGGTGAAATCGTTTCACGTTTTGAAAAAAAGGGTTTCCAATTAGTTGGAGCTAAATTAATGCAAGTGAGTAAAGAACAAGCTGAAACTCACTATGTTGAGCACAAAGAGCGTCCTTTCTTTGGTGAACTAGTAGACTTCATCACTTCAAGCCCAGTATTCGCTATGGTTTGGGAAGGCGAAAATGTAATCGCTACCGCTCGTCAAATGATGGGAGCTACAAACCCAAAAGATTCAGCACCAGGAACAATCCGTGGTGAGTATGCTGCAACTGTAGGTAAAAACATTATTCATGGTTCAGATTCACCTACTAGTGCAGAACGTGAAATCGGAATTTTCTTCAATCAAAATGAATTAGTTGAATACTCTAAGCTTATTAAAGAGTGGGTATACTAATAAAATAGTTTTACACAAAGAAGTCAGCATAATTGCTGGCTTTTTTTATTTTAGAAATTATTTAAAATTTAGACCTGTGTATAAATGATCTTATTAACTTAAGTAGAACCGTTGAGTAAGTAAAATAGTGAAAAAGTTACAAATTGTAAAAAAATAATGCATTGACAGCCTCTTTTAATCTGCTTTATAATCATCATTAATAAGTTTTTAAATGAATCTTTTGACAATTAAATAGATTGCGTTGATAAGGACACAGTAAGCATAACTTCCCTGTTTAAGAGAGCTGACGAAAGCTGCGAGTCAGTACATAAAATATGCCGAAATTTCATTCTTGGAGCAATTTCTATTTTATTTAATGAAAATAGAAACGGTCATTTTGATCGTTAACAAAATGAAGGTGGTGAACAGTGTTTTTGTTCACAACTAGGGTGGTACCGCGATTAAATAATTCGTCCCTACTGTTTATTCAGTAGGGACTTTTTGTTTTTATTTTTTAAATGACTACTTCTTGATGAAAAGAAGAGGTGTTGGGTAATTGAATTTTTAATTTTAAGGAGGAAAAGGAAATGAGTTCAAATAATGAATTAATAAATTTACGTGATAAGGTTGATGAGATTAATTTAAAAATCGTTGAATTATTAAACGAGCGCGGAAAAGTTGTTCAAGAAATAGGTCAACAAAAGATTAAACATGGTATAAAGCGTTTCGATCCAGTTCGT
>NZ_NUHI01000051.1:0-8020 GCF_002575105.1 Bacillus sp. AFS053548
GCCGCCCCCTCCTACTCGATTCAACAAAATGGCAGTTTAGTTCAATAAAAAATATTACTAAAAAGTATAAATAGCAAAGTTTAATATTACATATCAATCCATTTTTGTTACATATTCTTCCAACAAATTCATCAAACTATTAACGAGAGGGATGAGAACTGATGGAAGAATTTTTAAACTGGAAAATCATTGTAGAAACATTACCACTTACACTATCGGTCGTTAGTATAATAGCCCTTTGTATCTGGGGATTGATCTATTTAAGTAAACAAAATTAATTATAAAATAGAGAGAAACTCATCCCTGTGGGTTCTCTTTTTGTTTATAAATCTTATCTAACTAACGTTAAATAACAATTAGCTATGAAAAAAATCTTCATGTAAAAATCATTTAATCACACAGGTTCACAGTTTTTTTGAAAGGGTGTAATTATTGGATGTTTTAAAATACGTTATTCCTTTTGGATTTATCTTAATCCTTATATTAATAGGATACATTGTTTTTAAAAAACTGGACTAAGTCATTATTTAACTAATGCATGCATTAGTTAAACAACATGATCGGCAATATTGTAGGTCTTTTTTTGTGCTAGCTGGCAATTTAGTTGAATAAAACATGGTAAAATATGGGTATTAATTTAATTAAAATAGTTTTGTCTAAGCACTTTTTGAGATGTAAGGGGTAATAGGATGACAATTTATGTACAAGGTTCTATTTTATTATTTTTTTTATTCGTCTTGCCTTATTTTATTGTATTTCTATACAAAATTGAAAAGAAAAAAACTGAAGCACCCACGTTGTACATTAATGTATCGAACGTACGAACTACCAAAGAATTGCACTCACTATTGAAAAAAAAACTGAAATTTCCAGATTATTATAGCGAGGACTGGGACTCGTTTTGGGAGATCATTTCTGGTTTCATTGAGTTACCAAATAAAATCAAGTTTGTTGGGTGGTCAGAATTGGAGAGAAGATTACCTGAAGATTCGAATATTATGAAAGAGTATCTTCTAGAACATAATCAGGAATTTCCCAATTGGAAATGTGAGTCTTGTTCAACTAACGAATGCATTAGTTTAATAAATTTTGTATAGAATGTATTGAATTGAGATATTAGATGAGATATTTGGAGAAGTAGCGGATGATATGGATATCATTCGCTTTTTTTGTTTTCTAGTTGATATTTAGTGGTCATATTTGCAAGAGTTTATCCAATTACTTAAATGATTTTATACTATTGATTATAATAAATTCCTTTTCAATGATACATATTATCCCTATATAGATTTTACAATTTACAATTGATTTAAAGGGGATAACTGCTTATGCCGCAACATTATGAGATTATTATGAGGACAATGCTAGCATTTTTGATTTTGTTTATTGGTGCTAAACTTTTAGGAAAACAAATTATTGCTGAAATGAATACCTTTGATTTTATAGGTGCCATTTCTATTGGAGGTATTATTGCCAATTTGGCATTTAATTTGAATATAAAAATCCATCATTCAGTCATCGCTTTTATAATTTTAGTAACAATCATTATAATTGTTAGCTATATTTCCATGAAAAGTCGAATTGGAAGAAATTTATTTGCTGGAAATCCAACAGTAATTGTTGAAAATGGAAAGATTTTGGAAGCCAATATGAGAAAGATGCGTTATTCTCTAGATTATTTAAATCAACAATTAAGAGAAAAAAGTATATTTAACATAGAAGAAGTCCTTTACGTCGTTGTTGAAACAAATGGCAGAGTATCTGTTTTGCAGAAACCCCAATATCGCAATGTAACAAGACAAGATTTAAATATACCGACTACACCAGAAAGTAAGCTCCCTATCGAGCTGATTATGGATGGAGAAATTATGACAGAAAACCTAAGACAAAACAATCAGACGGAGTTTGAGTTACAACGCGAACTAAAAAAACGTAACCTCCATTCAAAGGATGTTGCGTATGCTGTGCTAGCTGCAAATGGAAATATCTACATTGATACATATAAAGATAATATTACTTCTCCAATGGACCAAGAATGAGCTATTTTTAATTTATTTTGAAAAAAGATTTTATTGCTTTCCATCATTATTATTTTCTTACTTAATATGAGGATAAGTATGTGAACTATTTAGTTTTTTGTTATTCCTCTAAAAAAATGTCCTTGAATTCCTTTTGTTTTTAGGAGTAAGGGATGGTTTAATAAAGTATATATGCAGATAGGAAATATTTTTTTAACATCTGAGGTAAAATTACATCATGCAGGATAATACACTTCTTCTACACATAGATGAGTACAAAGTGCGATAAATCGGGATTCAGAGCGGCTTTTTAAGTAAATAATGTCCACTATAATTAAAAAAACACCCATTCTTCTAGTAAAATTCAAGTTAATTTTAGGTTTCTGGCACGGATTTGATTCTAATAGAAGAGAAAAAACGAAGAAACATACTAACTATTTATTGGATTTGTTTTGTATCTAAACTTCCAAATTACCTTTTTTTGTAGTTAGTATATAAAATAATAAATTTTTAAAAGATCCAATTAAAATCTTGCAAGTAATATTAAAATATAATATCATTTGTATGTACAAGCAAATGAAAATTTAGGAGAGATAAAATGAATACACTAGTTATAATTACACATCCGAATCTTGAAAATTCTCGAATCAACCGAACATGGATGGAAGAGTTAAAGAAGCAAGAAGAAATTACAATTCACACTCTTTATCAAGCTTACCCAGATGGGAAAATAGACGTAGAGCAAGAACAAAAATTGTTAGAATCACATGATCGTATTATTTTACAATTCCCATTCTTCTGGTACAGTACACCTTCATTACTTAAACAATGGCAAGATGAGGTTCTTGCTTATGGATATGCATATGGTCCAGATGGTGATAAATTACATGGTAAAGAATTAGGACTTGCAATTTCAACTTTTGGTCCAGTAGACTCGTACGAACCAACTGGTTATAATAACTTCACGATGGAAACATTGACAACACCTTTACAACAAACTAGTAATTTAATTGGTACAAAATTTATGCCATTATTCGTTTTAAACGGTGTTGCACATGTTTCTGAAGAGGAACTTTTAGAAAACGCAAAAGCTTATGTGAAACATGTTACACAACCAAAACTTGAAACAATTACTGCCTAATAGTGTACTCACACTTTGTAAAGAGTTTACTAATTATGAATTTATACTTAAGAATAAATAATAGACAAAGAGATAGGTGAAATCAATTTATGAAAACACTAGTAATTGTGGCGCATCCTAATTTAGAGCAATCTAAAGTAAATAAAGCATGGATAAATCGTCTTGAACAAGAGGAGGTAACTATCCATAATTTATATGCAGATTACCCAAATTTTGAAATCAACGTTGAAAAAGAACAGCAATTATTATTAGAGCATGATCGTATTGTGTTTCAATTTCCATTTTACTGGTACAGTACACCTGCATTATTAAAGCAATGGCAAGATTCAGTATTATCGTATGGTTTCGCCTATGGATCTGAAGGTAATAAATTACAAGGAAAAGAATTGTTACTTGTCATTTCATCAGGTGGTCCTTCAGAAGCTTATCAAGCTGGAGGATATAATCATTACACGATGAGTGAGTTAACTCGTCCATTACAAGCTACTGCAAACTTATGTGGAATGTACTTCTTACCTTCATTCCTTTTACAAGGATTAATGAACGTATCAGATGAAAAATTACAAGAAAGTGCAGAGGAACTAGCTTTATACGTTACAAATCCAAATTTAAGAGTAAGACGTTAAAAATCATAAAATAGGCAAATTTACTTTTAACTTGTGTTGACAAAGTATTGTTTTATTTTGTAAGTTGTATATACAATCGAGAAAATCGGGAGATGGAACAAATGGAACAATACTTTAGTAATTGTTTATATTTTACTGCTAATCATTTAGCAAGATTAATGAATAAGATGGCAGAGGAAGAGTTTGCTTCACTTGGTATTTCTCCAACTTATGCATTTTTATTAATGGCGGTATTTGAAAAACAAAATATTACTCAAACAGAATTAAGTAATATTTTGCATATTGCTCCTTCAACAACCACTAGGTTTGTTGAGAAATTGGAAGTGAAGAAACTAGTTGAACGAACAAATCAAGGGAAATTGACATTAGTCAATTTAACTGATAAAGGAATCGAAATTCAAAAAGATATTAAGGTGTGTTGGAAAAATCTATATAAACGATATGCGGAAATTTTAGGTGACGTTGCAGCAAAACAATTAACGAGTCAAACATTTGAAGCTGCATTGGAAATCGAGAAAATTAAATAATTCAGTTAAATCTAAAGAGCCTTTTATGGCTCTTTTTTTTTGTTTGTAATAATAAATATTTATTTTAACTCTATAAATTTAACATAGGTTGATGATTAGAAATGCAGAAATGATTCTTAAAATTGGTAAATGAAGCATAAAATATATGAGGTCTTGATTATAAAACTTTTCTTACTTATTAAATTCAAAATCAAAATTAGGTTGAGTTTTAAATATTCCCATAGGAGTGATAAAAGAATGAATGAAGATCTTCAAAAGCTATTCAACAATTTAATTCAAATTGAAAATGTGTCATCATCACTTTATCTTGCAATGTCAGCATATTTTGGAAAAATGAATTATACAGGTATGGCAAGTTGGATGAGAGTACAGGCGGAAGAAGAACGTACACATATGCTTAAATTGATAGATTTTGTAGTTGATAAAGATGGAACTGTGGATTTATTAACGATTCCTACTCAATCTAATAATTTTGGTACTCCTTTGGAAGCTTTTCAAAAGGCACTCGAACATGAACAATATGTTACAAATTCATATCGACAAGCATATAATTATGTTATTCAAGTAGATCCACAAGCAACTGTTATTATTCAAGATTTTTTGAGGGAACAAATTGACGAAGAAGCACAAACCCTAACGATCGTTAATCGATTAAAATTGGCTGATGGTAACCCTTCAGCATTATTACTTATTGATCAAGAATTAGGACAAAGGAAACTTCCTGCTGCACCTCCTGCACCAGCTGCTGGTGGATGAATATTTAGAAGACTTTATTTTTTGGAGCCTTTATAGGCTCTTTTTTATTTTAGGCTCTGTTAAAAAAGATTGTTGATAAAAAAGCTATATCAACCAAAATGTGGACTCCTGTTCCATTAATGAATTCGTCATTAATCTTAACCGTGTTAAAAAATCATCATCTAAAGATATTTTTTTTGTAAAAATGACTATACAAGCCAATGAAGGCAGAAAGAGATGGAATAAAGATAAAAAGACCTCTGTTCCAAATAGGAATCTTAAAATCCCATGCCCATTGAACTGGCATGTTAAAAAACAAGACCGTTAAACGAACGAATTGTTCCATGTTAGAATAATTTCCATCCAGACTGATTATCAAACAAAAGCTGACCGCACATGTAAATAGGACTGACCCTGCATTTTTCATCCAATGGTCTTGGGGTTTTAAGTATTTGTTTCCAATCCAAAGGAAAACAATCACGAATAAAAATAGATTGATCCAACTAATGATTGTTTCTGTTTTGGGACTTTCTCCCAAGCATATACCCAATGTAATATCGAAGAGAAGGCAAACAATATTCAACAAAATCTGAGCTTGAAACATCACAATATTGATTTTGATCAACAGGTGCACCTCCTAATTCTCTATTTATAAAAATTCGAGATATTTATTCAAAATTCCTTTAACATGAGCGCTCTTGGTTGATTTCTGTACGTTGATATCTTTCAAATTATCCGACAGTGAAAAAATATATCTAATTGAACAACATTTGCGTTCGTTCAATTAGATAGTAAAAGGATTATCTAAAAATAGATAATCCTTTTTAAAATTCAAAATATCAACAATTTAGTTTAACAGAGCCTTATTTTAAAAAAGGAACTCTAGCATCATATAAGTATTTGGAATTTAAAATTAAGAGGATTAAGAAGGTCTTTATTTAATATAATCGGGAAAACTTATTCGACCTTTTATTTTTAATAAAATTTTCATAGTATTTTCATAAAACTACTATATATTTAGACAAATGGATGAAGAAGGAGTAATACTAAAATTTACATCAACTTCACAAATAAATTTAAATTAATTTTTATAATGGATGTAATAATAGTTAAAGGAGATTATTAGATTGGAAAAAAATAATTTTAGAATGGAGAAAAAACAAACTTTGTTAAAATCCTATATTTCAAATCCAAATGAAAGAAAAAGAATTGTGTTAACACTTATTATTGGTGGAGCACTATTTTTATTAGGCGTTTTATATATTTCAATGCATTATCATGAATGGCAAACTACAAATATGCATGACTATAAGGATTCATTTAAGGAAATTGGATCAATTGCACGAATTGGTTTTTTTATTGCATTATCTATTTTTCCTGTCTTCTATTTAATAAAACTAAAATATACTAAGGACATTGCATTTGGACAAATTAAATTAAAAACTATATTACAATTTATTGGAAAAATCGTAAGACAATGGCACGTACCAATCGCATTAATATCGACAGGCATTGTTATATTACATGGATATTTAGCAATATTAAAAGGATTTGAATTAAATTTTACATATTTTTCTGGTTTAATTTCTATTATCATTTTATTCATATTAATGTTTATGGGATTAAAACGATATAAAAAGAAAGATAATAAATGGCATTTAAAAATGGCTATGTGTTTTCTAATCTTATTTATGATACACGCTACGTTTGCATAGTCATATGGTGTATGGAAATCAATCATAATTATCATAAGTGTCATAAGTATTATATTAATTTCTAGTAAACAAAGTAGTGCAATTCATTAGTGAGTTGCACTACTTTTGTTTTTGGATTATACATGAGGGATTCATTTAGTGTTTGTTATAGATGTAGATTAGATGTTGTTACGAGTACATTTTCTTAGCATAGCGCATAGGATAATTTAATATGCTGAGGAGGGATTGAGAAAAATGTATTACTTTCCAAATATGTACCCATATCAATATCATTATCCTTATTATCATAATGTACCAATGAATAACTATGGTAGACAGTCTGTTTACTGGACTTATCCTGTTGGAGTAGAATATGCAAACAGATTTGGTTCTTTTCGCTCTTACAATGATGATTTCCGCATTTTGTTAAAAGATTATGGAGCAGAACCGTTTGCAGTTAATATTAATGAAGTAACTAAGCAAAACAATACGTACCGTACCGTATTATGGACAGGAACTCATTTGCAAGTTACCTTAATGAGTCTCAATGTTGGCGAAGATATCGGCTTGGAAATACACCCGAACGTTGACCAATTCTTACGTGTTGAACAAGGGCAGGGTATTGTTCAAATGGGAAAAAGTAAAGAGAAGTTAAATTTTAAAAGTAATATCAATGATGATTCTGCAATAATGGTACCTGCTGGAACATGGCACAACGTAATCAATACAGGTAATATTCCGCTAAAGCTTTACTCAATATATGCTCCTCCTAACCATCCTTTTGGGACTGTTCATGTAACAAAAGCAGATGCAATGGCTGAGGAAAGAAGTAGTGGTCATGCCAGTGAAAAAACAATTGTTTCTGGCAAGACTCCAGATGAATGGATTAAGTACACCGAATATTTGGTAAATAAAGGGTTAGAAGATGTTAAAAGAGGAATAAATGCTACACACATTCTTCAAGAATTTATTCTAATGGGAGTTCTTGTAGGGAAAGGATATTCTCCTGAAAAAGCATATGAAACAGTAGAAGAATGGGAACGTACAGGAGAATCTAAACTTCTTCAGCAAAGCAAAAAAATGTAGAATTAGAGTAATGCATATAGTTAAATGAAATATTTGAAAAATGTTAAGGGTTTTGTCAGATTGGCTGAACCCCTTTTATTTCCACATTATATACATAGTACGCAAAGTTAAATCCACAATCTGGTTGGATATCACAATAAGGAGACTTTTTTTTCTTTATTCAAGTAACGGGTGCGTGTGCGGCCGAGCCTAG
>NZ_NUHI01000052.1:0-503 GCF_002575105.1 Bacillus sp. AFS053548
AAGCGTTTCGATCCAGTTCGTGAGCGTGAAGTTTTAGATATGATTGCAAATGTAAATGAAGGTCCATTTGAAACTTCAACTTTACAACATATTTTCAAGACGATTTTCCAAGCAAGCTTAGAACTACAAGAGGACGATCACAGAAAAGCTCTTTTAGTTTCAAGAAAGAAAAAGCCTGACAATACAATTGTTAAAGTGAAAAATGATATTGTCCTTGGTGATGGTTCTCAATCATTTATTATGGGCCCATGTGCAGTTGAGAGCTACGAACAAGTACGTGCAGTAGCACAAGTTATGAAACAACAAGGTTTAACAATGATGCGAGGCGGTGCATTTAAACCTAGAACTTCTCCATACGATTTCCAAGGACTTGGATACGAAGGACTACAAATTTTAAGAGAAGTGGCAAATGAATTTGATTTAGCCGTAATAAGTGAAATACTAAATCCAAATGATGTTGAAAGATCTTTAGAATACGTTGATGTAATTCAAATTGGTGCACG
>NZ_NUHI01000053.1:0-7375 GCF_002575105.1 Bacillus sp. AFS053548
AAGGTAGTTTTTGGATGCACCCACAGAATGTGCGGCTTCAGTTAAGGCTGCTTTCAAATACTTGTTGCCTTTTTTTGATTTAGTTGATTTCCTTTTACCAGCGCTTTCATTATGTCCAGGAACTAATGCTGCCCAGGAACATAATCGGGGTGCACTCCCAAACTGGTTCTCTAAATCTGTTCCAATTTCGGCTAGTATCTGTTCAGCCATACGTGTAGCGATACCTGGAATTGAGTCCAGTCGTTCTATGTCTTCTTGATAAGAGCTTACTCTTTGGGTTACTTCTAAATCGAGTTTTTCAATTTGTTCAGTTAGAAAATCAATGTGAGTTAATATTGTTTTCAGCATCATACGTTGATGAGGATTAACATAACCTCGTAGAGCGAGCTCAAGTTCATCCTTTTTGCGTTTTAATGAGCGACGAGCCATACTTGCTAGTTTCGTAGGATCTTCTTCACCATCTGCAATAGCGTAAAGCATTTCTTTAGATGAAACACCCATAATATCTGAAACAACAGAGCCCAGTTTAATATTCGCACCTTCCAGTACTTTTTGAATTCTATTAAGTTGTCTAGATCGTTCTTCAATTATACTTCTACGATATCGAACTAGTTCTCTTAATTCGCGTTGTTGTCGATTGGGAATGAAGCTGGCTGTTAGTAACCCATGAGGGAGAAGTTGGGCGATCCATTCTGCATCTTTTACGTCAGTTTTTCGTCCAGGAACAGCTTTCATATGTTGTGCGTTGACGACAAAAACCTCTAAATCTTCAGCTTCAATTAAATTAACAATGGGTTTCCAATACACACCTGTACTTTCCATTGCGACATGGGTACATCCATTTGATCTTATCCAATCCATCAGTTTAATTAAAAAAATCGTCTTCGTAGAAAACGTTTGAATCTCCTTTCCTTCAGGTGTCATAATACATGCGGTAATGTTGTCCTTATGAACATCCATTCCGCAAACTCGTTCAATGATTACTTCCATTGAATTCATCCTCCCTATGGCTTTAAAAATAGAGGCTGGTGCAATAATCAGAATAGGATTAATCTACCATGAGTGCTTCCTGTAAGGGAGCGACAGACTGTGATGCACCGTGATCGTTGGAGTCAGACTAAATGATGGGCTCTAATGGCACCATAGTTGATCGACCTTCCTCACCCAGCCATAGAAGCAGTATTGACGATTTTAATTCTTTTTCATTCGCTGTGGTGCAGCGCTTGCGCTGCATGGGTGGCTAAATGGCAGGTTAGTTAAATAAGGAATGTTATAATTAGAGTGATTTTTCCAACAAAAAGGGTGTGATTTTATTAACATAAAATTCGAATTGAAAATATTAAAACAGTATTGGATCGGTGTTCCAGAAGACGATTTATGCTCACACGGAGATATTTTTCTTCGTGTAGGAGATACAGTCTTACTGGATGGTAAAGACGGTGAAGAATGGAATATTAGTGAGTCAGCACTTTCATTGTTAAGAACGGTTAAAAATGATTTTCCAAACAATGATAAACCTTTATATTATCCAAAAGAAATGATCAATGAGGAATATGAAATTTTTCATTGCGGATGTTTCATGATGTTTTGTCCTTTTAATGTAGGTTGGAAGGTTAAGCACAAGCAAAATATTGTAGAATTGTTTGATTTAAAAAAAAATGATGGGGAAATTATATACTCGGACATTAGAATTGCCATACCATTAATTCAATATGTTAATGAAATTTATAATTTTGCTTTAACTGCAAAAGACTTTTATTTAAAACAATCTAAGAATTTCGAACAAAACGAGATGTTTGAAGGACAATTTAATAAGTTTTGGATGGAGTTTGATGAACTATTAAATTATGTTTTTAAACTAATAAATAAAGGTTAATCTTATGTAATTAACACAATGCGTTCGTATTATAAGGTCAACCAGTTAAAATTTCTGGTTGACCATTTTTTATATGGTCTTATGATTAAGTAGTCGGGGCAGAACGAAGCACTCGTGGGGCTTGGACCCCGTCAACTAAACAGTTCACCCCCAAACTTATAGAAACATGCTTTGGGCTGGTTGGGACAAGAATCCCGCATAACAAGCGAACCTATGACACTATAAGGGAGTATTAGGGGAACCGATAAATTTAGTTTTAGGAGGAGATATTTATGAATCCAGTAGTTGGTCTGGATGTCGCAAAAGGAGAAAGTCAGATTCAAGCTTTTTTAGATAAAAAGACTCCTTTTAAAAGAAGTTTTAAGATTTTACATACAGTTGAAGGATTTGAGCAGCTACTTCAATTCTTACAGAAAATCGAAGAATTAACGAATACAAAACCAGTATTAATAATGGAATCAACAGGACATTACCATTCACCCGTTACGCAGTTCTTAGATAACTTGAATTATATGCGAAGCTTATTATTTTTTATTAAGAGTCCTAGATAAGTTGGATAATACTAGGAAAGCCACCCTTTTTAAGGATGGCATATTAGTTTTATAATCTTGTAGGATTACTTCTACAAATATTTTTATCCATCAGGATTTGAATAATTAATATCAAGTTTATTAATCTTTGCAACATAATCTTAACCAGAATTAATCATCTTAAAAATTTCACGAGAATAATACTTTGGAACAAATCCTAAGCAAGGCAATAGTACCCGACGGCTACCAAAATAATATCTTTTTTGAACTTTTTTCCTTTAAAATATCGCATTTGCGATTCTCCTCGTTCCTTTTTCCTAGAGTGTAGCTTCATTTAGAAAACTTTGCAACAGAATCACTATATTTCTAATTTACATATCATTTGCACCAGAACCGATTTAAATTATAAAGAAGAAATTGTTAGAGTCTTGCCGTGGTCAACAAATTTACTGTCTAGATGCAGAGTGCCGAAAAAAAGTGAAGAAAACAAAAAATAACTCTAAAATCAACTTTTATTGTATATTTGGAGTTACTTGACGTTTATGATCATCATAAGGATTTGCCTCTTTCCCTACATTCCTTATCTCCGAATTTGTCCATTTCCACGAATCACGTATTTTGTAGAAGTCAATGCAGGAAGTCCCATTGGTCCCCTTACATGTAGCTTTTGCGTACTGATGCCGATTTCTGCACCAAAGCCAAATTCAAAACCATCAGTAAAGCGAGTCGAAGCATTATGGTAGAGCGCCGAGGCATCTACGGACGTGAAAAACTTGTTCACACTTTCTTCCCTTTCTGTAATAATCGCTTCGGAATGCATGGATCCATAAGTATTGATGTGGTTAATAGCTTCTTCAACAGAGGAGACCATTTTGACTGCCAGCGTGAGAGACAAAAATTCAGTTCCCCAGTCTTCTTCTGAAGCAGGTACAATAGAAGAATCGATAGCCAGTGCCTTCTTATCTCCACGTAGCTCTACTCCTTTCTCCTTTAAGGAAGAAAAGAGATCGGTACCAAATCGGTGCGCCCACTCCTCATGAAGTATAATTGTTTCAATTGCATTACATACAGATGGTCGCTGTGTTTTTGCATTTATAATAATATCAAATGCCATCTGTTTATCCGCTGTTTCATCAATGAAAATGTGACAATTTCCCGCACCTGTTTCCAATACAGGAACAGACGCTTCTCTCACTACAGTATCTATTAGCTGTTTGCCACCTCTTGGGATAAGAACATCCAAATACTCATTTAATGTAAACAGCTGCTTTGCACTATATCGTGACGTATCTTCAATGAGCTGTACGCTTTCTGGAGGCAAGCTCGTTTGTCTAAGAGCTCGGTGAATGACAGCTACGATGGCTTTGTTAGAATAAGTAGCGGAAGAACTGCCACGCAAGATCACTGCGTTTCCTGTTTTCAAGCAAATTGTGGCCGCATCCACAGTTACATTCGGTCGCGCTTCGTAAATCATCCCGACAACACCTAGTGGCACACGCATTTCTTGAATAGACAATCCATTCGGTCTTTCCCATGTGGTTACACATTCTCCAACAGGATCACGCAAATCAATTAGCTGCCGGATACCCTCTGTCATATCAATAATGCGCTGTTCATTCAGCGTAAGGCGGTCAAGTATAGAAGCAGACATTCCTTTTGCTTTACCTACTTCAATATCTCTTTTGTTCTCCTCCAAAATATAGGGTGTTTCTATTATCAATTGATCCGCAATCGCAGCAAGTGCCTTGTTTTTTTGAACTGTGGATTTGAGAACAAGTTCTCCAGCTATCTTTTTCGCTTTTTGTCCCTTTTCTAATACTTCATTCATCTTCATTTCCTCCTTTTAAAGATTCAAAATATAAAAACTTGAGGCATGTTTAACTTTGACAACTTGGAACGATCATCCAAGACTCTTCTACATAGATATTAGGTGAATCAATCAGATTTAGGACGGAGGATTCCGCCCTCTTCACTTGAACGGATCCTCTCTATTCTTAAAATGAAACCCAATTATCCCTATGAATGACTTCATAGCTATGTCTTACGCCTTGAGCCTGAATGACGTGACTCTGCATCCCTTTTATATCCTGTAGTTCCTTTGCACTATATCTACACTGACCTTTCCCTATCAAGAGTCCTTGTTGTGTGATGACCTCCACAACTTCGCCCGCTCGAAAGAACCCAGACACATTAGTAACACCAGCAGGAAGAAGACTTTTTCCATGATGAATGATGGCAGAGGCTGCCCCAGCATCTACTTCAATTTGTCCACTAACAAGCGAATGTAGCGCGATCCATTGCTTGTTCATCTTAATCACTTTTTGAGGAGCATTACCGATATACGTTCCATCACCTTTACCCTTCAAAACATCTAAAAACTTCTCCTGTCCACGTCCTGTTCCGATAAATACACTCACTCCAAGAGATAGTGCGGTCTTTGCAGCATCGATTTTTGATTTCATACCGCCAGTCCCAAGTTTTGAGCCCGCATCTTCAGCAAGAGAAGCAATTTCTTCCGTAACCTCAGGGAGGAAATAATACTTTTTCGCGTCCGCATTTTTCTGAGGGTTTTGGTCATATAAACCGTTCACATCCGTAAAAATCATGAGCATATCCGCCGAAACAAGCCCACTCACTAAAGCTGACAGCATATCATTATCACCAAAAGTCAGCTCCTCTAAAGAAATTGAATCATTTTCATTGATTATTGGAAGAGAGGAACGATTTAGTAGCTCTCCTAAAGTGGCATATGCATTACTGTATTGATCCTTTCTAGAAAAATCAATTCTCGTCAGCAAAAGCTGCGCGGTAACGATACCATATTTACGGAATTCCTCCGTATACGCCTGCATTAACAGACTTTGTCCTACAGCCGCGGCAGCCTGCTTCCCTTTAATTGTTACAGGTCGACTTGGATACCCAAGAGCAGAAAAACCTGCAGCAATTGCCCCAGATGTAACCAGCAACACTTCATGTCCTTCCTGTTTCAATTGCGCCAAAGCAGCAACATGATCAGAAAGCTGCTCCTCAGAGATCCCTCCATGATTAACTGCCAAGGAACTGCTTCCAATTTTCACGACAATTCGCTGTTTTTTCACTTTTGTCCCTCCTATTCTAAATGCGAATTTTTTTGTAAATTAAACTTCTAACATGCTATTTAGCAATAAAGAGCAAAATAAAAATGACCGCTTCGCCCTTAATAAAAAGGACGAAACGGTCATTGTTCCGCGGTACCACCTTTATTGATATAAATATATATATCCGCTTGACACCTATAACGAAGGTATACGCCTAAACTTTCGTTTAAGACTCAGGGATAGGTTCGATACTTTCTATACGAGGAATCTTTCAGCCGGTGAATTCCACTCTCTTTCGCAAGAAGATATATGTACTAGTTCCCTTCGACGATTTTCAATTTGATTTTTATACATTATGCAATATAGTACGTTTTTATGTCAAGAGGCATTTTTTAAATTAAATTAATTTTCTAAACATCTCTTAGCATAAAGTGAAATTCATGTCTAAACATAAGTTTTTTTATATTCATTACGTTGTTAATAGTGACGTATTACTAATCTTCAACATGATTTAAAATTTGATTAGTTAATATATAACAAAGATACTAAATTATTTAGAATATACGCGTTTCATACAGAATAAAACTGATTTCTATATTTTTTTATATTGCAAAAAACAATGTACTCTCTTAAAATGTTTTTTTATATTGCATGGGATATTATTTATTTTTTCAGAATAATAATTTCAAACCGATATAATTTATTTTAGAAGGAGCAAAATTGAGTAAATATGGATAAACAAATTGGATTCATTGGATGCGGAAATATGGGGATAGCTATGATTGGTGGGATGATAACCAAAAATATAGTGCCTTCGGATAAAATAATTTGTTCAGATTTAAACCATACAAATTTAAAAAATGCTAGTAAAAAATATGGTATAACAACAACTACTGACAACAATGAGGTAGCTAAAAATGCTGACATTTTAATTTTATCTATCAAACCAGACCTATACTCATCAGTAATTAACGAAATAAACGAACAGATAAAAAACGATGTTATAGTCGTAACTATCGCTGCAGGAAAAAGCATTAAAAGTACTGAGGAAGCTTTTGATAAAAAGTTAAAGGTTGTAAGAGTAATGCCTAATACACCTGCTCTTGTTGGAGAAGGAATGTCTGCGTTATGTCCTAATGAAATGGTTACAGAAAAAGATTTAGAGGATATACTGAACATTTTTAATAGTTTTGGCCAAACAGAGATAGTAAACGAAAAATTAATGGATGTTGTAACATCTGTAAGTGGTTCTTCGCCAGCATATGTATATATGTTTATAGAAGCCATGGCAGATGCTGCTGTATTAGATGGTATGCCAAGAAATCAAGCATATAAATTCGCAGCTCAAGCTGTATTAGGCTCTGCAAAAATGGTACTGGAAACGGGAATACATCCAGGTGCATTGAAAGACATGGTTTGTTCTCCAGGTGGAACGACAATAGAAGCTGTAGCAATATTAGAGGAAAAAGGCTTAAGAACAGCTATCATTTCAGCTATAAAGCGTTGTACGCAAAAGTCTGTTGAACTATCCAGTCTCATAAAACATATGTAAAACAAAAAAAGACGATTTTTTGTTCAGTTTTGAACGAAAAATCGTCTTTTTCGGTTCTGGTGCAAAAATTTTAATATATGTGCGGCTGTTTCCTTCTGGTCTTTTATTCTTTTATTATTTTATTCTCTTGATCTTAAAGGTTTTCGCTTCGTTCGGTATTACGACTTGCCGGAAACGGAACAGGAGCCTACGAAATGTAGGCGATAGCTGTACATTCCGTGGTTATCGGCCCATTTTATACCGAAGCGACACGTATGGAATAACAGAAAGGCGCTCGAGTTCTAATTAGCTTTCAAATGCTATAACTTTATGTAACTATCGCATGCGTGTGCGGCCGAGC
>NZ_NUHI01000054.1:0-288 GCF_002575105.1 Bacillus sp. AFS053548
TTCGAATTGAGTTTCGGAATATACATTCTCCTAACTGGAACAGGACGATAGCTTTTGCTCTTAAGTCTACTTACTAAATCCTCTATATTTTCTTCAAGATTGCCACTGTATTGCTCTTTCGTTGTGCCATTTATCCCAGTTGCTTTCTTATTTGGTAATTCAATGTGACATTGAACTAGTGATTGCTTATCTAGTAAATGTGCAAGAGATGTAAATTGCATTTCAGGATCAGATTTTGCTAATTCTGCTATCCTTAGTAGTTTTGTTTCCATTTGTTATACCTACCTC
>NZ_NUHI01000055.1:0-556 GCF_002575105.1 Bacillus sp. AFS053548
TGATGGAGGATTAGCTCAGCTGGGAGAGCACCTGCCTTACAAGCAGGGGGTCGGCGGTTCGAGCCCGTCATCCTCCACCATATGCCGACTTAGCTCAATTGGTAGAGCAACTGACTTGTAATCAGTAGGTTGGGGGTTCAAGTCCTCTAGTCGGCACTCTTTTGAGCCATTAGCTCAGTAGGTAGAGCATCTGACTTTTAATCAGAGGGTCGAAGGTTCGAATCCTTCATGGCTCACCATTTTCTCAAAAGAAAATATTGCGGGTGTGGCGGAATTGGCAGACGCGCTAGACTTAGGATCTAGTACTTCGGTGTGGGGGTTCGAGTCCCTTCACCCGCACCATTTAAATTNNCCCCGTCTTCCGCTCCACATATGCTGCCGGGGTGGTGGAATGGCAGACACACAGGACTTAAAATCCTGCGGGGGTTGACCCCGTGCCGGTTCGAGTCCGGCCCTCGGTACCATTTATAATATGCGCCCGTAGCTCAATTGGATAGAGCGTTTGACTACGGATCAAAAGGTTATGGGTTCGAGTCCTTTCGGGCGCGCCATATTA
>NZ_NUHI01000056.1:0-4032 GCF_002575105.1 Bacillus sp. AFS053548
TCTACTACAAATGTAGGTACTAAATTTTTTAAATAATGTACTTTAAAATTGGTACTTCAACAAATGAATTTTTATTAGATAACCCATTTATATAATCCAGGAAAGAGATCAAATAAAAAAAACGGACTACTTTTTTGCTGTAGTACCGTTTTTAAAGGCTATCATTACACTTTTCGCTATTAAATTGATATTTGGTTTATTTCTAATAATAACTGTGCCAATGGGTTTCTTAGGAGCTGATGTAGCACTGTTATCCTTTGAATCATTGTTTACCATGCTACCCCGCCCTTTCCCTTTGTATAATTCTTATGGTTGTTATACAGGGGCGGTTAAGTGCTTTCGCACATTCCGTATTAAATTATATGTGCTGTATGCTTGCCTTTGTGCCAATGTACATGCAAATAAAAATTCATCTCGTCTTGTTGTATTCAGATTAAAATCACAAAAAAAGGATTAGCTTATGCCAACCCTTTCCACATTATTTATTATCTGCTAACCATTGTTTTACCTTTTTCTTCATCTGTAAATCTAATTTTTCAAGATCTCCCTGGTTATTTCTAACTTGCTTTACATACTTACGAGGAAACATTCTTTTTAATGAAACCCCAGGATCACCTTCATCTGGCTCTTCATATTCTACAACTGAATAGGAGTATCCTTGTCGCTTCAATTTAATCAAAGCAGGCAAAGAATGACCAGCTTGACTTTCTGTTTTTGTTGACAAATTATAGGTACCGAAAAGGGAATAAAAGTAGACTATCAAATTATCATTCTTTTTTTCCGTTCCATACACACTATGTACTTCAAATTGTTTATCGCTTGGAGGTAATACCCCTTTATAATAATCGATAATAAAATCGGATATGATTTGATCCATTTCTTTTGTTACATTTGTTCTACCATCAGTAATTACAGATTTACTGCAACCAGCTAAAAATATTGAAGTAAACAGCACAACCATAAAACTACATTGAATTTTTTTCATCCTTATACCCTTTTAATTTGAATGTTTAAAGAATGATTCGTTTTAAATTTACTAACGCCTTCCATTTTCTCCCACCTTTATTAAATTTCCTTAATATTATATTGAGGAACTATTTATTTATTACCTCCAAACGGTATGTACCCTAGTTTTTGAGCACCTACATTATTTTTAAATAAAAATAAAATGTTTTTATTTAAGAATAATTACATTTCATATCGTCAATTCTATACATATGAAAATTAATCTCGGAGGTACTTTATGAGCTGGAATAAAATTAAACCGATTGAAGATGAAACAGAATTTGCAATGATACGCTACCTTTCGTCCCAATATTGTCTTCATCCAACCATTAGCCAACATTTGTTCCATTTAGGGATAAATACAACTAAAAAACTGGGAAACTTTCTCATTCCTTCACTTAATTCTATGCATCATCCATTTTTGCTAGATGAAATGAGTATGGCAGTCCCCCGAATCTTACAAGCTATTGCACGACAAGAACAGATTCTTGTATTTGGAGATTATGATTGCGATGGCATGTCCTCTTCGACTATTTTAAGCCAAGCCTTAATTGAATTGGGTGGTCAGGTAGACACACGATTACCTTTAAGAACAGAAGGTTACGGATTATCAAAGGAAATCGTTAACAGTCTATCAAAAACTTATTCACTGATTATTACAGTTGATAATGGGTCAAGTGCTCATGACGCATTACAAGCAGCAAAAGTAAAAGAAATTGATGTGATTGTCACTGATCATCACGAAGTATTGAATGGAAGACCAGATTGTTTGGCTTTTATTAATCCAAAACGAAAAGATAACCATTATCCAAATCCAAACTTATGTGGTGCTGGAGTTGCATTAAAACTAGTACAAGCTATTTATCTTAAGTTAAACCGAGAATGGATTGGTGAATCTTTTAAATTTTTTGACCTAGCAACTTTAGGAACAATCGCAGATGTAGTGCCATTAACTGGAGAAAACCGAATTATCTGTTGGCATGGATTACGAAAAATAAAAAATCAACCTCATCCTGCATTCAAAAAAATAATGAATAAATTAAGGATTAAAACAGTTGATAGTTCAACATTTGGCTTTACGTTGGGTCCAATTTTTAATGCGTGCGGACGAATTGGTGACCCAAATTTTGCTGCTGCCATTCTTCGCTCTACTGATCCAACTAATGAAGAAATTGATGAACTCATTGCATTAAATGACAAACGAAAAAAAGTAACAGCAGAACAATTCTTGACGATTCAGGAAAAAATACTGAGTGAAAATTTACTAAACGATGACGTTTTAGTGATAAACGGGGATTTTCACAAAGGGATTATTGGGATTCTCGCATCCAGAGTTTCGAACTATTATAAAAAACCTACAATTGTTATCTCTAGTGACGGAACAGGTTCAGCAAGAAGTTTACAAGGAAGTCAATTTTCCATTATTAATTGTATATCTGGATGTGAAGATTTATTGAAGAAATTCGGGGGTCATCCAATGGCAGCTGGTTTTTCGATCAATTTAACCGAAAGTCAGGTTAATTTATTCCGATCAAAAATACAAAAAGAAGCATTAAAACAGCATATCAGTTCACCACAACAGTTTTATATCAGTAACATACCTATTCACACATTTCCAAAAGAATTGATGACTGATTTGCCTATATTAGAACCTTATGGAATGGGCATGCCAAAACCAATTTTTAAAAGTAATTCAACTAAAATAGCATCATCTCAATATTTTGGCAAAGAGAAAGAACATTTAAAATTACTAATTAAAGATAAAAATGTTTTAGGATTTTCACAAGCACATCTATTTCATAAACTTAAGCATCTATCTGAATTAGATTTATTTTATTCTGTTAATTGTCATAAAAAAGAGGACTTTTTTTTACATGATTTAATGAAAAAAGAAGTTTGATCTTCTAGTAAATGAATAAATAATACTTACCAAAGTTGCACATATCATAAAGCAATTGTGTAGTCAAATGGTTCAAAAAAACTGTGGTTTTCCAACAGTAATTGGAATTTATTTAGTATCAAAAATTTATGAAACTTTCTTAATTGAAAATAAAATATTTAAAAGTTATTTAAATATCTAAAACTAAGGGGTATTTATTTTGGATACAAACATTTTGTACTTTAAAATTTACGAACATGAAGTAACATCTAGTGATTATGTGAGTTGGGCTATAGAAATGCTATTAAACGATTACTCAACAGACTCATTAATTAACTTGGCATCATTTATCGAACCACTCGATATTCTTGAAGTTGAAGAATATTTTCAAAGATCGATAAAAGAATTAAATATAAGTAAACCTACACATCAAGAATGTGCAAGATAATATAAAAGTCATTCAATAAGTTTTAATTGAAGCTTACCCTACTTTTTATTATTAGGTACATTACGGGTAACTTGTACAAAAACTAGTTAATATTATTTAATAAATTACTTATGTGTCACAATTTTTTAAATTCAGGCGAATGCATTAACTTTTCGAAAAACTTGTTTTTGCATTCCCTATAATCATCCATTCCCTTCCCTTCGAATTTCCTTTTTAAATTATCATACTCTACTCTGTACTTATCATTTAATAATAAAATATCTCGGAATTTCCAAAAGAAATCAAATTCAGAATCAATAATCGTTAGTTGTACCCCTAAAGGTGGGTCAATTGAATCATTTTTAAATGCTCTAAACAAGTCAGTTTTAGTGCTACCTTCATTAAGTTCAAAAACAGATGTAAGTGCTTTAACTGCTTTTTCGAATTGTTCAGGAATAACACGCACTTGTATATCTAGATCACCCTTTGTAAGGCTATTAGGGATGGCTGTACTTCCAACGTGCTGGACATCAGCTTCTGGCAAAAGACCTTTAATTAATTTTCTATGAATTAAGAATGATTTCTCTGCTTTTACAAAAAGCAATGAATTATTCGAAAAACTAACTAGTTCCATTTAATCCTCCAACCAATCATTTTTTTATTAATTCTACTTTCTTATTCAACGAATCTACCATTTAGCACAATCGAGTAGGAGGGGGCG
>NZ_NUHI01000057.1:0-481 GCF_002575105.1 Bacillus sp. AFS053548
GCCTTACGCATAGCAGAAAGCAACATTTTACCTTTCATTAAAGGCAAGAAGGGTAAAACCTCTCCGGAGTCAGAGACCTTGGCACGTAACACATTGATATGATGCGGCAACTCGGGAGACCCTACCGGTCTTTTCATTTAGAAGAAGAGTATGGTGTACAAACGATAACAAGTAAGGAAACCAAATGCCGATGTAGGGAGTCGGATAGTAGCGTAGTACCTATGAAGTTGGGTAATGCCAATGGAGGAAAGGCTGCTACCAAAGTATCAACCTTAATAGGGACACATTTACTACACACAGAGGTAGAATAAATGGAAACAAAACTATTAAGGATAGTAGAATTAGCAATATTTAAGATTGCTACATTCTGTGAATGATAACTTGGAGGAGCCGTGTGCATTAATAGTGCAAGCACGGTTCTGGGAGGGGGTGGAGTTCAATTTACCGCAAGGTAAAGAGACTCCATTCTACTCGACTAGTT
>NZ_NUHI01000058.1:0-2065 GCF_002575105.1 Bacillus sp. AFS053548
TCCATTCTACTCGACTAGTTGCACAACGATGGACTGCTTCGGTAGTCTTTTTTTATTAAGCTAAATGGCAGTTTAGTTCCATAAGAAATCGTATAAACGTTATTAAATCAAGGATAAAATAACCCGACTTTAAATTAAAGGTATGAGAATATTTATTGTAGAACTCATTTTAAAGAGGTATAAACGCAAAAACATTACAAAAATTATTCTCCAAAGGGGGGTTAAAATGAGTGTATCTATATCACCTTGGTATTTAATTATGGGTGTAATAAGGATAATTATGATGATAGGGGCTATACCTGCAATAGTTTATGCACTTTATTTGTTACGTAAAATTGCAAATAAATAGAAAAGTATTATCAAAGTGATGGATAAGGAAAAATAAAAATTTCTATATCTAAAATAGCTAAAAATTCGTGTTTATAACTTTATTTATAATTTTCTTATACAACTAAACCAGCTAATAGTTTGTCAATATTTTTCAATAAAAAATATTTGAGAGTCATGTTATACTATTTTAGACATGCCAAATAATCTTCCATTTATATAAAATTGGAAGATTATGGTAATTTATGTTGATTCGAGATTTTAAGCTAGATCTTGGAAAGTCGTTTTGCTTTTTAACAGGGCATAAATCCAGTGTAATAGTTTGTTTACACAAGCAATAACTGTTACTCTAAATGGTTTTCCTTCTTCACGCTTTTTATCATAAAATTGTCGCATTCGTTTATTTCTTGGGATGATTTCGTCTGTTGTTTTACTCTTACGATTATCACGAATTGCACACCGAACAGCCATGAATAATGCATGTCTCAATCGACTAGAACCACGTTTAGTATTGCGGTTTCTAGTGGCTGTGAATTTACCAGATTCAAAGACACTCGGATCTACTCCAGTGAACGCCACAAGTTTTTTAGGGTTATCAAACCGATCAATTTCACCAATTTCAGAAATAATCGTTGCCGCGATTTTTTTTCCGATACCTGGAATTGATTGGATGATATTATATTCTTCTATTTCTTTTACGAGGACATCTATCTCTGCTTTCAAATTGGATAGATGTTCTTTGTATTGAAGAACCATTTTGATATGCATTTCAAGCGAGATAAGAAGGCTTCTATAAAGATTGATTTGAAACGGATTTTTTTCAGCCGCAGTCATTAAAAGCTTTGCTTTTTCCTTTGCCCATTGTTTAGAACGGCTAGTACATAAGGATGCGATTCGTTTACTTAGTTGATCTTCACCTGCTTGTAACACTGCTTCAGATGAGGGAAACTCTAGTAAAGTTAAGAGCGAAACATTAGAGTATAAGTCGCCAAACACACCTCGATATTCAGGAAACACTTGATCTAGAATCGCTAGAAAATGTAGTTTTGCCTGAGAACTAATACCTGTTAAATGATCGTGCTGTCTCGTTAAATTTCGCAGGTTTAGTAATTGTACACCACGCTTTTTATACGGCTCTAACTCTTCTTTGTAGTACAGCTCGCAGAGGTGGTACGCATCGATGGCATCAGTCTTTACCTTTCTCAAACTCGTGCTTTTAGCTCGATAAGAGATTAATGGATTAATAACGATGTAAATATAGTTTAAGTTATCTAAGAACTGCATAACTGGTGAATGGTAATGCCCTGTCGATTCCATTATCAATACTGGTTTTGTATTCGTTGTTTCTTCGATTTTCTGTAAGAATTGAAGTAGCTGCTCAAAGCCTTCAACCGTATGTAAAATCTTAAAACTTCTTTTAAAAGGAGTCTTTTTATCTAAAAAACCTTGAACCTGACTTTCTCCTTTTGCGACATCCAGACCAACTACTGGATTCATAATATCTCCTCCTAAAATTAAATTTATCGGTTCCCCTAATGCTCCCTTATAGTGTCATAGGTTCGCTTGTTATTCGGGATCCTTGTCCCAACCAGCCCAAAGCATGTTTCTATAAGTAGGGGGTGAACTGTTTAGTTGACGGGGTCTAAGCCCCACGCAAGCTTCGTTCTGCCCCGACTACTTTAATAATAAGACCATATAAAAAATGGTCAACCAGAAATTTTAAAATGTACCCTATAGA
>NZ_NUHI01000059.1:0-6124 GCF_002575105.1 Bacillus sp. AFS053548
GTTTTGAAGTGACAACATAAATAAATATACCATCTCGTCCAAATGATTGCAATCATTTCTTTTACAAAAAGTTAACAAAAATAATTTACGTAAATTTCAAACAAATTAATTAGTTAATTGTACAACTAGGTATAAGTACAGGCACAAACTATTCCTCTTCCATAGATTAGTACAAGAAAAGGAGGAATTGTTATGCAATGTAATGAAGCCCATCAATTATGTAATAATTTTAGAGGGCAGGTTGTACGCATTTTCGATAAAGAAGGAAACGAGCATGTTGGCCGTATTACTAGAGTAACTGACGATCGAGTTTTTATTGAACCAGTCAATCAAAATCGTCAGAATTCTAATAGATCATCCAATCGTAATAGAAGCAACATGAACAGAAACCAATCTAATAGAGATTTCTCAGAAAGAAACTTTTCAAATAGAAGTTCCCGCAATGAAAATCGTTTTGATAATATGTTTGGTAATCGTGTTGACAATCGATTT
The DNA here is from genome assembly GCF_002575105.1 of Bacillus sp. AFS053548. Lineage (NCBI taxonomy): Bacteria > Bacillati > Bacillota > Bacilli > Caryophanales > Bacillaceae > Bacillus > Bacillus sp. AFS053548. The sequence continues at coordinate 493 of NZ_NUHI01000059.1, forward strand.
GATGATCGATTCGATAGAAGATTTGATAGAAGAGACGAAAGAAGAGACGATAGAGATTTTGACAGAGATGGATTTAGATGCGGATTCTTCGGCTGTGGGTTCGGTATTTCAATTGCACTCGGTTTTGTTGCAGGAGTCGCATTAGCTGCATTATTCTTTTTTTAATAGCTCAATAAAATCTTATATTCAATTACTGTGGGTATGTCTCTATGGTCATTTGCTGACTTTTGAGACACCCTTTATTTTATGGGTGAAAGGGATCCTAAAACACCCTCATTATACTTTTAATTACTAATACAAAAATAACTTCCTCTCATGAGATAAAGAATAAAAGCATCAAATATATGAATAGGAGTTATTATGAAAAAAATCATACAAGTCATTATAATTATATACATACTTTGTTTGTGTACATTTACCTATAAAACATTTTTAAGAATAAATAAAGTGGAGATTAATAAGCATTTTCCAATCTATCCTCATGGTGACCTATGATTTTTAAGAGTATACTTAGATAACTACATTATTAGAGGATCCTATGCAAATAGAATCATTAATTAATGATTTATCAAGCATGAATTTAATTAGCAAAAAAGAAATTAAGTACACTCAACTAACCGGTGGAACATCAAGCAGTATATATCTACTAAGTAACAGAAAAAACGAGTGTAAATATATTATTAAGTTAAATGATCCTCGTGTACTAGAATCAGAAGCATATTTTCTTAATTTCTATAACAATATAAATTTATTACCTAATTTACTATTTGCAGAAAAAGCATTTAAATACATAGTTTATCAGTTCATTCCAGGTAGCACGGATTATGTTAAAACACAAAAAAAGAATTACTTATATCACTTGTTGAACAGTTAATAAATAATTACGAATCCTACCCTAATGCTCCAGGTTGGGGATGGGCAGATGATTTATCGAATTCATGGTCAGATTTTCTTATGAGTAGAATAGCAGAGTCTTATAAAACTTTAGATTCGTATTTAGATAAGAAAGATCATACACTTATCTTTTCTATTATAAATAATTCAAAACAAATCACTTATCAAGGTGAACCTTTTTTATTACCTAGTGACTGTGGGATACACAATTTTATTTTTAACAAAGGAAAGTTAAGTGGAATTATTGATCCTACTCCAGTGTTTGGTGATCCACTTTATGATTTAATATATGCGTTTTGTTCATCGCCAGATAATCTAACTAAAGAAACAATTTCTACCGCAGTCAGTCATATGAAATTTTTACAAAATAATGATTCCTCCATAATATATAAAAACGTATTAGTTGGATTATACTTTAGGTTAGCTACATCTATAAGACATCATCCAAATGATTTAGACGAATATTTAATTGCTTGGAATTATTTGACTAGCTTGGTTAAATCCACATAATTTTTTTGGATATAATTGTTTGATACCTAGCTATTATACCAATCCTAGTAAGCGGGAATTTTGTAAATCAAACAAAAAAGATAAGCCATTATGCCTATCTTTTTCTACATAAAAATACTCTATATCCTAGCACATCTTTATAACGCACTAGTATTTCTTGAAATCTATGAAGCAATTCAATTCCCTCTGGTGGTAACTTTTGAAATGGTAGTGAATCAATTGGATTTGTTGATGTATTCATTATTGTATTTCCTTTGAGGATTTTATAATCTCTAAAGCCCCCTTTGATTAATGCTTGTTCCCACTCTCTTACCGTTTTTACTTTTGAAATACCATAAACATCCTTTATTTCACTTTCTTCTTTTAGTGTCAGTGGTCTCTCTGATGTCATTTCTATAGCAAGAAAATACCCACCTTTTTTTAACACTCTTACATATTCATGTAATGATTTATCTACATTAGTGAAGCTTGTTACTGATTCCGAAATAATAATATCAAATGAATTATCCTTAAAAGGAAGGTTTTCTGCACTTGCTTGATGCAGAGTAACTGGAATTTTCTTTTTGTTAAAACGTTTTCTTGCATTAGCCAGCATCCGACTGTTTATATCGATTGTTGTAATCGAGCAATTGAAACTTTCATATAAATAGCTAGCAGTTTTACCTGAACCGCATCCAACCTCTAAAACTTGGCTATCTGATTTCAACGGAAGAAATCTTAATGTTTTCTTTGTTAAATCAAACCCGCCTGGATGTGCATCTTCTATATTTAAAGTGGCGATTAAATCTATATAAGAAAATTTCCTCATACCAAGACCCCAATCATGTAGTTTGGTATAGTCTATTCATTTAAGCTTAAATTTGCTTTGTTTTCTTGAAAATGAATTTTTTCTCAAATCAAAAACATCAGATTTTAGGCTGATGTTTTTGTTTGTATACAAAGTGCAATAATTTGCTGATTGAAAACAGCTGTAATATCAATCCCCGTTACTTCTCATTCCTTTTTGAATCTTTCGAAGTGCCTTTTTCGAACCTCGTTCAATATCGTGCTGTAATTTCCTTGTCGCATAATCAACAAATAACGTATCTAAGTCATATCCTTCTGGATAAAGTTCAGCAGCCTTTACTTCTAAAGATATTCTTTTTTCATTCACTTCCAAAAAATCACCATTGTAAAAAACAATGAGATTGTAGAAATTATCGATTTCTTTATAGACAATTCCAAAGTTATCATAGTCTAATAATTTTACTCGATCACCTTTTTGATAGTTAACCTTTTCTTCAGATCTCAATTTGACAATCTTTGGTCTCCTTATTGCACTTTCAATCACTTTTTCTAATCGATATTCTTTATTTTCCATATATTCTTTCGCTCTTTGTAGTACATTTTCGCGAATATTCATTTTCTTAGAAATCCATAGAGCATTACTTTCTCCTGATTTCCCGATAATTAACTTATACATCGGTTCTAGTGTTTCACTATTAAATCTCATTGCTGCATTCATAAAATCACTGTGCATTTCTGAAAAGCGTTTTATTTCACCATAATGGGTAGTTGCAACTGTAATACATCCCATAAGGTAAAATTCTTCCAAAATAGAAATTGCTAGTGCTGATCCTTCATTAGGTTCCGTACCACTTCCTATTTCATCAAATAGTAAAAGTGTATTATTATTAGAAACACCCATAATATCAGAAAGGTTTTTCATATGTGATGAGAATGTGCTTAGTGCATTTTCTATACTCTGATTATCACCAATATCAACAAAAATCTTTTCAAATACTGCAATTTCAGTCCCCGCGTCTCCAGCAATATGGAAACCTGACATTGTTGCTAAAGTTAGTAAACCAATTGTTTTCAGAACGACCGTCTTTCCACCCGCATTAGGTCCAGTAATGATTAAACTACGATAACTTTCTCCTATCTCAAAATTAAGTGGAACTACATTACTGGTTAATAGTGGATGTTTGCATTCAACTAACTTTATATATCCGTAGTCATTTAATTTCGGCTCAACTCCACCTATATGTTTGCTAAATTTAGCTTTAGCAAACACCATATCATATTGGCTAATTAACTCCATATTTATATTTATTTCATAAATTTTCTCTAAAATCATTCCTGAAAGGGTAGCTAATATTTGATATTCTTCCATTGCCTCTTCAGCCTTTAGGATTGCTAACTCACTGTTTAATTTAGTTACTGTATTCGGTTCGATAAAGACTGTTGACCCTTTAGAAGAAACTTCAATAATTGATCCAGGAACTTGCTTCTTAAAGGAAGCTTTAATTGGTATTGTATATCTGTCATCTTTCTTACTTATAAAAAAGTCTTGAATATACATTTTATTTGCACTACTACATAGAAATTTATTTAAACGATCTTTAATTTTCTCCTCAACTGATTCAATATTATTTCGTATCCGTTTAAGATCCTTACTAGCCGCAGAATCAACGCTGTTTCCTTTAATTGAGAAGTTAATCTCATCTTCAATACTTATAAATTCACTCATTGAGTTTGCGTAAGAAGCGAGAATCGGGGCAAAAAATACGTTATCTTGCATAAACTTTTTAATTCTTCTACATCCTCTTAAAAAGTCCGAAATACTGATTAAATCACTCGGATCTAATATCATGCCCTTTTCAAGATTTTGAATAATATTTTCAATGTTAGAAACGCCTAAAAATGGTACATGTCCTTCTGCGTCTAATATTGCCCGAGCTTCAGTTGTCTCATTTAATCTATTTTTAACGACTTTTATATTGGTACTAGGTTCTAATTGATTTATCAACTTTTTACCTAATCCACTTATACAATAAGATTTTACTATTTCTTTTAACTCGTTATATTGTAATTTTTCAAATGTTATATTATTCAATTTTAATTCTCCTCTTTAATATGATTTTATCGATCATAAATGGAGATACCTACCGGTTAGATTCCAATGATTTATAGAAATAAAGTTTTTTTACCCGAAAAAATATAAAAAAGCTGCGGAGATACCGCAGCTTTCACATTACAAGGCAATCATAATTGAAATATAGTTAAATAAGCTATTACAGTATAGCCATACTAATTTCATTATACGCATTATAAAGTATTGTAGGTATCTTCATAGGTTTGAAATAAATACACGACAAAATTAAGGGTACGAATTCTACAAATTCCCCTTTTTTCATCCTATTTATTTCATTTATTTTTTATCCTATTTAGAACCTACCGCACTCACAAAATGCACCTCATTTATTATTATGTTCATTGGAATCTAACTTATTGAAATTATCATACTATGTGTAAATTGAAAAGTAAAGATGATCTACATTATTTACTATATGTGATTAATAAAAATTTTCTACAACTTTTTCCCCTTCAGGTAAGTACTCTACTTAAGTTTCATACTCTCTGTAAGTCAATTGTAAAAAGTAATAAGTGTATCTTCCAAATTTGAAGCAAATCAGTACACAGAGAAATTGCAAATCATTTATTTAGTAAGTCTGTTAGTTTTAGTGTTCAACTATGATTATTACATCAATGAGTTAGATACTTAAGATTAATTCAAATGTTAAATAACTCAGTATTGAATTGGTTTGTATTTAGAATAGTAATAGTTCATCATTTCTTGAAATAATTTTAAATTAGGGAAGGAGTGTAGATCGTAATGACTGAGGTTGAAAAGAAAAATTGGGTTGATAAAAGTATTATTCTATTATTAGTTTTTGTATTAATTATTTTAGCTATAAACATGCCTAAAATACAGAATTTCGATGAGTCAACTTTAATAGGAACTTACCAAAGCAAAAAACCTCCATTTGCAACTATAGTATTTGATGAAAAGGACCATCATACATTTTATTATTATAATCGTAATGAAGTAGATAAAGGAACTTATTCACAGAAAACAGATACGACGTATGTAATTAATAGTTCTAAGTTTCATAATTTGAAAATCATGTATGATAAAAAAAGAAGAACTTTTAAAATAAAAATCGATAATGAAACTTATGTTTTTAAACAATTTGATACAATTCCTACGATTATAGATAACTCTAAATGACAGATTCGGTTACTTAAAGTTCTTGGTATTCAAATTTTGTACAAAGGACTTTAAAAGACTATCAAAAATTGACAGTCCTTTAATATTTATTTAATATCAACAATTAACGGATTCAAAATAAAAAAAGCACCAGCTGATTAGCTGATACTTTGGTAAACCAGGCGACGTTCTACT
>NZ_NUHI01000060.1:0-1310 GCF_002575105.1 Bacillus sp. AFS053548
TGGTCTTATCCCTGTCAAGTAGACACTTAAATAAAAGGTACACTATTTAAGCTGCCTTAGCCCTATATTCTAAAGGGCTAAGGTTATTTAATTTTTTCTGAAAACGTTTATTGTTATAAAACTTAATATATTTTTTCACTGCCATTTTAACCTCTTGCGAAGTCTCAAAATGATAACGGTATAAACATTCGGTTTTAAAGTGACTAAAAAAGCTTTCCATACATGCGTTATCTAAGCAATTCCCCTTTCTAGACATACTTCCTTTAATATTGTATTTACTTAAAAGTTGGTTATATCTCATTGAAGTGTACTGGAACCCTTGATCACTATGTAATATGAGACCTCTGACATCCCTATTTTTTATAGCTTCTTTTACAGTATCAGCTACTAATTTCAGGTCATTTCTTTCACTTATTTTATAAGCGACTATCTCATTATTATATAGGTCTAATATAGAAGATAAATAGATTCTCTTCCCATTAAAGAGTAAGTAGGTAATATCTGTTACCCATTTTTCATTTGGACGATTAGCTGAAAAATCTCTATTTAAATAGTTACTTGAAAGTACAAATTTTTCCTTACGTCCAAAGTGTTTCCATTTCTTTTTTCGTATCTTAGCTTGTATCTTATTTGATTTCATCAAGCGATATATTCTCTTATGATTCACTTTTAGCCCATACACTTTATTCAGCCAAGTTTTAACTCTTGGATAACCATAACTCCAATTAATATCTGGATCTTGTTGGCATTCAATAATTTTTTTCACGATTGATTGATCTTCTAAATCTTTTTTAGTAGGGCTACTCTGACGTGTTAACCATTTGTAATACCCACTTTTTGAAACACCTGCTATCTTACATAAAATAACAACTGTAAATTGATTTTTAAGTTCATTAATTATACTGTATTCTATTGATTTTTCTTTTCCTGTATCATCCTCCTTTTCGCAGCTAAGAGCTTTTTTAAATAAGCATTCTCTGCTTCTAATCGGTTGATTTTTTCAGCCTCGCTTTCAGGTGATTTTCTAGGTCTTCCTTGTAGTGGACTATTTGACCTTCCTCTCTTTTCATCTAATCCTTGAAATCCTTCTCGATTATAGTGAGATATCCAGCGTTTCACTATTGATACTGAAATTCCTAATTCATTGGCAATTGAAGTAGAACCCATATGATTATTTACATACATATCTATCGCTTTAAGCTTGATTTCTTTTGAATAAGTTTTTCTAATTTTCCCCATAAAAAAATCCCCTCCAAAGTAGACAGTACAACCCTTTCTTTTTACTGTCTACTATGAGGGGATATTAACAT
>NZ_NUHI01000007.1:0-18692 GCF_002575105.1 Bacillus sp. AFS053548
TGTTTAGTTTTCAAAGATCATCTTGTTTTTTAACAACTTAATCAGTTTATCACCTTCGACAAAATCTGTCAATAGTTGTTTTTTCTTTTTTTGTTATCGCCATCAGCGACGTATATAAATATAACATCCCCTCAATAAATGGTCAATAGTTTTTTTAAACTTTTTTTATATATTTTTTATACGATATAAATGCCAATTACACTTAACGCTACAATACCTGGAACACCTAATACACTTAAAAATGCACAAGTAACAGTATTAATCGGAATATGAAAATTATTCGAAGCTAAAGCATAGTTTAGTATAAATACAATCATGACACATACAATGCCTCTTAGTACGTATTTGCTAATTAGTTTCAAAGCTTTAACTGGCAGACCTACTAATAATAGAAATAAGATTACAAACAATACAACTGAAATCATAATAATACTATTCACCACAAAAAAACTCCCCTCATATAACTTGTACACCTTTTACTAAGATTGTATGAGAAAAGGAAGTAATCAATGACAAAAAACATTAATAAAAAAGAGCTTATTGCCTAAACAATAAACTCTTTTATCTATTTCATTTTTGTTATTAAAACATTTCTAGCCTTTGCTTCTTTTAATAAGAAGAAATACTTAGCCTGATAAAGCTTAACATGGATTAGTAGATCATCTGGTGGATCTACACTTCTTTCCATTAACTCGACCTGACTTAAGTAAATATCTTTGTAGTCATGTAGTCTATCAACTAGCTTTTCATCAAATTCTTTACGAATCTTTCCTTTTTTTCGAAAAAAACCCATGGTCTCTCTCCATTAATCAGTTTCTAAAGTTCTCTTCTACCTTCCAGAGCTTTCGAGAGTGTAACCTCATCTGCATATTCTAAGTCTCCGCCTACTGGTAGACCGTGTGCGATTCGAGTAATTTTTATACCCGTAGATTTTAATAGCCTAGAAATATACATAGCAGTTGCTTCACCCTCTATATTCGGGTTGGTAGCTAAAATAATTTCTTGAACTACATCATCTTTTAGTCTGCTCAATAATTCCATAATTTTAATGTCTTCAGGTCCAACTCCCTCCATAGGAGAAATTGCACCATGAAGTACATGATATAAACCTTGATATTCTCTCATTTTTTCCATAGCAATAACATCTTTCGTATCTTGCACTACGCATATGGTAGATCTGTCTCGATGTTGATCACTACAAATATAACAAGGGTCTTGGTCAGTTATATGGCCACATTCTGAACAGTAAAGTAGTTTTCTTTTTGCATCTATCATTGATTTTGCAAAGTCTAACACGTCGTCTTGCTTCATATCTAACATAAAAAACGCCAGTCGAACGGCCGTCTTGGGACCAATCCCTGGCAATTTCATAAAACTATCTATTAATTTGGATATCGGCTCAGGGTAATGCATTTGTCTTACCCTTAAAATAATCCTGGAATATTCATTCCTTTAGTAAACTGCCCCATTGTTTTAGCTGTTTCATCTTCAATTTGTTTAATAGCATCATTAGTTGCAGTTAAAACTAGATCTTGTAGCATTTCAATATCTTCTGGATCTACTACATCTTCCTTAATTGTAACTTCAACAATTTGTTTTAAACCATTAGCTGTAACAGTTACCATTCCACCGCCAGCTGTACCAACAAATGTACGCTCGTTTAATTCATTTTGTGCTTGTTCCATTTGTTTTTGCATTTTTTGCATTTGCTTCATCATATTATTCATATTGCCCATTCCGCCACGCATCATTTTCATTTCCTCCAATATAGTTATTCTTTAATAATGACTAAATCTTCACCAACAAGATTGATTGCCTCTTGTACGATTGGTGAAATTTCTGTTGAAGACTCTTTTTGTTTTGTTGTATTTAAAAATGAATCCCTAGTCGATCTCCAATCTTCTTCGGGAATTGCTAACATACTCATTTCTGCACCTAATAAATTTGATAATGTTTCATTAATCGTTGTTAAGTGCTCTTGTTCTCCATTATTATTGATTAAATCACAGATTGTCTCTGATTTAAAAGCAACGATACACTGTTCAGAAGAAGCTGCCACAACTTCACCATATGATACTAATGTTGCAGTAGAAACCTTATTTTGTTGCCTTAATTGATCTTGAAGTGATGTCCAAACTGCTAAAACTTTATTTTTTTCTGGTTTAGAAGCAGCTCTTAATACACCTGTTATTAAACTACTTGGTATTTTCGAACGAGATGTAGTCGATTTCGGTTTTGGACTAGTAGAGGAATCATTCGTTCCACTTACTGTAATACCATTTTCCTTTAAAAATTTCACTTCTTTTTCAAGAGCGTTAATTTTATTAATTAATGGTGTCAGCTCGTCCTGTTTTTTACCGATACCACTAACAGAAGCTTTTTGACAAAGTTGTACAATTGCCACCTCAAGTAAAACTCTTGGATGATTAGTCCATTTCATTTCTTGCTGACTTTTACTTAATGAAGCGATAATCTGATAAACTAACTCATCATTGTATGCATCGCAAAGCTCTTTAAATCGATCACTAACTGTTGCTCTCTCAAGTAATTCAATCGTACTTGGTGAATGCCTATATAATAGAATATCTCGATAATAGACTGTTAAATCTTCAATAAACCGAACTGGATCTTTACCTTGGTTTAATAGTTCTTCAATATTAGTTAAACAAACTGACACATTACCATCTATTATTGCTGAAACAACGGATATTAATCGTTCTTGAGCCACTGTGCCTGTTACCGCTAAAACATCATCTAATGAAATGGACTCATCGCTATATGAGATAGCTTGATCCAGAATGCTTAGTGCATCTCTCATTCCACCTTCAGCTGCACGGGATAACATCATCAAAGCTTCTGGTTCAATTGCTGTTTGTTGATGATTCAGTACAACTGTCAATCGATCTGAAATCGTTTGAGCATTTATCTTATGAAAGTCAAAACGTTGACATCTTGATAGAATCGTTAAAGGTATTTTATGTGGTTCAGTAGTAGCTAATATAAAAATAACGTGACTTGGAGGCTCCTCTAATGTTTTTAATAATGCATTAAAAGCCCCTATTGATAACATATGGACCTCATCTATTATGTACACTTTAAATTTACCTACAGAAGGAGCATATTTAACTTTTTCTCTAATATCACGTATTTCATCTACACCATTGTTAGATGCAGCATCAATCTCAATTACATCTGAAATTGATCCATCAGTAATACCTTTACAAATGGCACACTCATTACAAGGTTCATTAGTAGGTGCTTGTTCACAATTTAAAGCTTTTGCAAAGATTTTTGCTGTACTCGTCTTACCTGTTCCACGCGGACCTGTAAACAAATATGCATGTGATACTTTTTGCTGAAGAAGGGAGTTTTGTAACGTTCGTATAATGTGATCTTGACCCACGACATCTTTAAATTGCTGCGGTCTCCACAAACGATATAATGCTTGATAAGTCAATTGGTTTCCTCCTTCTTACAAAGTCATCATTATTATACCCTATGTAATGATTTCATGGAAAATATTTTAAAGAAAACAAAAAAACTCACTCAAAACTGAGTGAGTTTTTATAAAGTTACTGCCGTGCACCACTCTTCGATGCACTACCCCAGGCGTTACTTAAACAGTTAGCTCGGCCCAGGCACCCCTACGGCACACGAGATGGCTCACTTATTGCTGCTTCCTTCCGGACCTGACAAGGTTCATGAGTTCTCGTTGCGTAGGACCCAGACGTCAACACCACTTATTTAAGGCAGACCCTGAAATAGATACACCTCGGAGTGGAATTCAGTCTCGCTAGAGCGGATTGCGAGTACAGGGCACCGCTACCTCCCCACCTAGCACGGCAAAGTTAAAACCTAATTTTAAACCGCTGATTGAAGCGGTATTTAAAGTATATACGAACCGAATTAAAAAATCAATCCTTGTCCTTATGAAGGTAAATTTTTCTTTCTAGATCGCAACTCTCTAAAGAAATTCGTTAATAATTTACCACATTCTTCTTCTAATATACCCGAACTAACTTCACAGCGATGGTTAAATCGATCTTCTTGCAAAAGATTATAAATTGATCCTCCACAACCTGCCTTCGGGTCTTTTGCACCGAAAACGACTCTTGGAATTCTTGATTGAATGATGGCACCCGCACACATCGGACAAGGTTCCAACGTTACATATAGAGTTGTTTCCTCTAATCGCCAAGAATCAATGACTTTACAAGCATCTTCAATTGTACTCATTTCAGCGTGACCTAAAGCTGTTTGTTTTGTTTCACGTAAATTATATCCTCGTGCAATGACTTCGTCGTTGTAAACCAATACAGATCCAATAGGTACTTCCCCTATTCGCTCTGCTTTTAGTGCTTCCTCTATTGCCAACTTCATATAAAACTCATCTTTATTCAAACTTTACACCTCTTTATTTCTTTAACAAACAAATATTCTTTTTACGAGTAGATAAACTAAACATAGATTGGAGTGAAGCCGAATGAATTCTTCAAATCAAAAAGACAAGCAGTTGCCTGCATTATTAATTGTCGATTTAATCAACTCATTTACTTTTAAACATGGAAGTGTTCTTGCGGAAAAATCAATCCATATGGTTCCGAAAATAAATTACATAAGAGACATTTTTAAAAACAAAAAACTTCCTACTATATATGTTAATGATCATTATAAAATCGAAAACCCGACTCAAAAAAAACTTATTAAGCATTGTCTCAATCCTTTAAGCTACGACTTAATAAAGCATATACAACCAAATGAGGACGATTATTTTATCTTTAAGCCTAACTACTCAGGTTTTTACTTAACAAATTTAGAAGAATTATTAAAAAAATTAAACATTACCCATTTGGTTATTGTGGGTGTAGCAGGAAACCGTTGTGTACTTTTTACAGCAAATGATGCATTTATGCGGGATTATAACTTAATTATACCTCAAGATGCAATTTCCTCGGTTACTGATTATGATGAAAAGGTTGCAATTTATATGATGAAAGACATTTTAAATGCAACGGTTATTCAAACTGAGGAAATCGAAGAAATGATCAATCATTTAGAGAACAACAATTAACTGTAATTGGAAAAATTTTAAAATGGTATTCCGTCTGACTACAGTATGTTAAAATAGTTTCTGTATGTTTTTTGACTATGATACGGAATTTGACTAGTAAGGAGGACAAGAGATGATACGTGTACCTTTTATAACAGTAGAAGGACCAATTGGTGTCGGAAAAACATCTCTATCCAAAGCGATCTCTGAACACTTTCATTATGAACTACTAAAAGAAATTGTAGATGAAAATCCTTTTTTGGGTAAGTTTTACACGGACATTGAAGAGTGGAGTTTCCAAACAGAAATGTTTTTCCTTTGTAATCGATTTAAACAATTAGAAGATATAGACAGAATGTTTCTTAATAAATCGATTCCAGTGGTTGCAGACTACCACATCCTTAAGAATTTAATTTTTGCTAGCAGGACATTAAAAAATAAGCAGCATGATAAATATTTAAAAATATATCAAATATTAACTGAGGATATGCCAAAGCCAAATGTGATTATTTACTTAACGGCAAGCCTTGAGACGCTTCAAAAGCGTATTCAACTTCGTGGTAGAGAATTCGAACAATTGATTGAGGACCAGTACCTACTTCAGTTAATTGAAGATTACGAGACACACATGATAGAATTTCAAGCTAAATACCCTGAAATTCCAGTACTAAAATTTGACGGTGATCAAATTGACTTCGTTAATAACCCGAGAGATTTAACGATGATACTTGAATCGTTAGAAAACACCTTACAAAAGGAGCTAAGAAGTATATGAATTTACGCGAAAAATACGGAATACGAAACGATGCAGTTATTACAATTGCTGGGACAGTAGGTGTAGGAAAATCTACTATGACCAATGCACTTGCAGATGCACTAAACTTTCGTACATCATTTGAAAAAGTAGATACAAACCCATACCTAGATAAATTTTATCAAGATTTTGCTCGTTGGAGCTTCCATTTACAAATATACTTCTTAGCAGAGCGATTCAAAGAACAAAAAAGAATGTTTGAATACGGCGGCGGGTTTATCCAAGACCGTTCAATTTATGAAGATACTGGCATCTTTGCGAAAATGCATTACGAAAAAGGAACGATGAGTGAAGTTGACTACGAAACATATACTAGTCTTTTTGAGGCTATGGTTATGTCACCTTATTTCCCAGCTCCTGATTTATTAATTTACTTAGAAGGAACATTCGATGAAGTCGTTGAGCGAATTAAAGAGCGTGGACGTCCAATGGAGCAACAAACTCCTGTTGAATATTGGAAAGAAATGAATACACGTTACGAAAACTGGATTAATAACTTTAACGCTTGTCCTGTACTTCGTTTAAGTATTAGCGAATATGATTTAATTAAAAATGAATCTTCTGTAGAAGAAATCGTTAAGAAGATTGGAAACGTACTAAATCATTCACAAAAATATATGAAATCTAGATAATAGTTGTCTTACTAATAGATAAAAGAAAAAGCTGCGAACTTTACATAGTACTGGTACGCAGCTTTTTCTTTTCCAATTTAATTTTATAAACAAACAAAAAACTCGTTACACGAATGTAACGAGTTGTCTAATATATATGCACTCTTTTATTTGAAAAAATGGAGGAGTAAGAGGGATTCGAACCCCCGCGGGCTGTTACACCCCTGTCGGTTTTCAAGACCGATCCCTTCAGCCAGACTTGGGTATTACTCCGTATTGACAAGAATTATAATACCATACGAAAAAATTAAGGTCAAGCATTCTTCTAAAAAATTATATTTTTTTTTGAAATAAAAACAACCTTTTTACAACAAGTATTATCGTCATCTAACTATTAAAGTATACATCTTTTATATAAGTAGAAAAAATATACAGAAAATTCATTTGTATTTATAATGGTACTACCATTTAAAAATATTAGAAATTTTTAAGGAGAAAGAAATGTTTGAATTAATACCGCTGATGCTGGAACGAGTAGGTATTCTCGTTATACTCGCCTTTTTACTTTCAAGGATGAAGTCATTTAGACAAATCATTCAAAATGAACACTCCTTTGGTGCAAAAATGATCCTAATTGTTATATTTGGCGCCTTTGGTGTAATTAGTAATTATACTGGTGTTCATATTTATCATGAGTCAATTATGTCTCAGTCATGGCACTTTAATGTAGCAAGTAATAATGCAATTGCAAATACAAGAATTATGGGAGTAGCCATTGGCGGTCTAATTGGCGGCCCGATTGTTGGCTTAGGAGTCGGATTAATAGCAGGCTTACACCGTCTAACATTAGGCGGATTTACTGCATATGCATGTGCCATTTCTACAATCGTTGCGGGAGTTGTTACAGGACTACTTAGAAAAAGATTCGGGATACAGAAAAACAAATCCATTTGGAGTGTAGTATCAATTGGAATAATTATGGAATGTGTTCAAATGGGGATTATCCTTTTAATCGCAAAACCTTTTTGGGCCGCTCTACATCTTGTTGAAGTGATTGCTCTTCCAATGATTCTAATAAATGGTTTTGGTACGCTTATATTTATATTGATCATTCAAAATATTTTACAGGAAGAAGAAAAAACGCGAGCGCTTCAAACAAACAAAGCCCTGTATATCGCAGAGCAAACTTTACCATTTTTTAGACAGGGACTAACCCCTCATTCTTGTAATGAAGCGGCAAGAATTATTTTTAAATTAACCAAGGCAGATGCAATATCGATTACTGATCACAAAAGCGTACTTGCTCACGTAGGTGCAGGTTCAGATCACCATGAACCAATGAATAGTTTAGCAACAAAACTAACCAAGAAGGCATTAAAAGAAGGAACAATTATTATTGCTACTTCAAAAGATGAAATTCAATGTTTCCATATCGATTGCCCTTTAAGTGCGGCTATTGTATTACCGTTAAAGGCATTAAATAAAACAGTTGGATCTTTAAAGCTATATTACACGGATTCCAACAAGCTAGACAAAGTTGAGAAAGAACTAGCAGACGGATTATCTAAACTTTTTTCTACCCAATTGGAATTAGCAGAGGCTGAACTACAGCGAAAATTAGTGAAAGATGCTGAAATAAAAGCATTACAAGCACAAATGCATCCCCACTTCCTGTTCAACTCTTTAAATACAATTTCAAGTTTAATTAGAACAGATGCTGATCAAGCTAGAAAATTACTAATCCATTTAAGCACTTTTTTTCGAAATAACTTACAAGGGGCAAGGCAGACCTTAGTCACTTTAGAAAAGGAATTAGAACATGTAGAAGCATATTTAACGATTGAACAAACTAGGTTTCCTTCTAAATTCCATGTTGAGTTTCAAATAGAACCTCATTTAAAAACGGTTCAAATCCCCCCTTTTACACTTCAACCACTTATAGAGAATTCGATTCGACATGCATTTTCAAAGGAAAAGAAATTAAAGGTAACTGTGCAAGCATATGAATTCAATAATGAAATGATTCTCATTACTGAAGATAATGGCAAGGGGATTTCGCCAGAGCTACTAAATACAATTGGGAACGAAACAATACAGTCTAAAGAGGGAACTGGAACAGCATTATGGAATATAAAAAAACGAATTGAAGAAATTTACGGGGAAAAAGAATATTTTCAAATTAAATCCGACCTGAACACTGGAACGAAAGTATCGATAAGAATCCCATTAATGCAAAAAGTAATGGAGGGATAAATAATGTTAAAGGCACTAATTGTAGATGATGAACCATTAGCAAGAGACGAACTAGCTTATTTACTAAAAAGAAGCAAGGCAGTCGAAATAGTCGGTGAAGCGGATTCAATTAGAAGTACATTGGAATTCATTCAAATAGAAGAAGTCGACGTTGTATTTTTAGATATCCAGTTAGCTGATGAAAGTGGATTAGAATTAGCACAAAAACTGCAGGATCTTAGCCATCAACCAGCAATCGTATTTGCAACAGCTTTTGACGAGTACGCTTTAAATGCATTCGATTTACATGCAATTGATTATATTTTAAAACCATTTGATGAATTAAGAATTCAAAAGACTATTGAAAAATTAGCTAAACTAGGTACGAAAACTATTAGAACTGAGGTGAAAAAGAATCCCCCTCTTTTAAAACAAGATAAATTGGCCATTTCGGTTGATGAAAGAATTCTTTTAATAACATTCGAAGAGATTATTTACATTTTTACACAAGAAGGTAAAACAAGTGTCGTTACTGATAAGATGACTTATCGAATAAATGAACCTTTAATCAATTTAGAGCGCAAGCTACAGAATACATCCTTTACCCGTGTCCATCGGAGCTATATTGTCAATTTAGATAAAATTATTGAAATTCAGCCTTGGTTTAATTCCACATATAATTTAATGATGAATGATGGTGAGAAAGTACCTGTTAGCCGAACATACACAAAGGAAATTAAGCAACTTTTTAATTTATAAGCTTGTATTTCAATAATCCATTCATGCTTCTCAACCTGTTTTTATTGCATCTTACATTGAAAATTCAAAATTTTAATTTTCATAAAGTAAAATGAGTGTAAATAAAAAGATACAGGGGAGGCTTATTAAGTAAAATGAATGCGGTTACAATTGTTATTGTTTCTATGTGTATTTTGATGATTGCATATCGTCTATACGGAACATTTATGGCTGTGAAGGTACTTAAGTTAAATGATTCCATACCTACTCCAGCTCATGAGTTAAATGATGGTAAGGACTATGTTCCTACTAACAAATGGGTAACATTTGGTCATCACTTTGCTGCAATCGCAGCAGCTGGCCCTCTAGTTGGTCCAATTTTGGCCGCTCAATTTGGATACCTTCCAGGTCTATTATGGCTTTTAATTGGTGCTGTAATCGGTGGAGCAGTACATGATGCTGTTGTTTTATATGCTTCGATGAGAAAAAAAGGAAAGACGCTATCGGAAGTAGCAAAAGAAGAGCTTGGACCAGTTGCAGGCTTCTGTACGGGACTAGCTATGCTTTTCATTATTACAATTACAATGGCCGGACTTTCAATGGTTGTTCTACATGCTCTTGAAAATAACCCTTGGGGGACATTTGCAGTTGGAATCACAATACCAATTGCGATGGGTGTTGGTCTACTATATAAAAAAACTGGCAATTTAAAATTAGCTTCAACGATTGGATTTATTTTACTAATGGTTGGAGTCTTTATGGGACCGACAATACAAGAAACTGCTATAGGTGATTTTTTAACATTTGATACGAGAACTTTGGCAATCATACTACCTATCTACGCGTTTTTTGCTGCTGCTTTGCCGGTATGGCTTTTATTGGCACCACGAGACTATTTAAGTAGTTTTATGAAAATTGGTGTATTTATTGCACTTATTATTGGGGTATTTATTATTAATCCATCTATCCAATTTCCGACTGTAACTAAATTTGTTAACGGCGGGGGACCGATTTTAGCTGGTCCAGTTTGGCCATTTATTTCGATTACAATAGCATGTGGAGCAATTTCAGGTTTTCATGCATTTGTGGGCTCTGGTACGACACCAAAAATGCTTGATCGATGGAGCGATATAAAGGTTGTAGGATTTGGAGCAATGCTAGTTGAATGTTTAGTAGGTATTATGGCTTTAATCGCTGCTACTGCACTTCAGCCAGCAGACTACTTTGCAATAAACTCTACTCCAGAAGTTTTTAAAACGTTAGGAATGAATGTTGTCCACTTACCGGAACTTAGTAAAGAAATTGGATTAAGTCTAGAAGGGCGAACTGGTGGAGCTGTTACATTGGCGGTTGGTATGACATACATATTTACATCCATTCCTTGGTTTAGTCACTTAGCATCATATTTCTTCCAATTTGTTGTTATGTTCGAAGCAGTATTTATATTAACAGCAATTGACGCTGGAACTCGAGTAGCACGATATTTAATTCAAGATTTCTTTGGTGAATATTATAAACCATTGAAGAAAACAGATTGGGTACCAGGATCAATTTTTGCTAGTGCGCTAGCATGCTTTATGTGGGGATATCTCTTATTTTCAGGTGATATCGGATCAATCTGGGCATTATTTGGGGTATCTAATCAATTAATGGCCTCTATTGGATTAATCATTGGGGCAACAGTGCTATTAAAGATAGCTGATAAACGTTGGTATATGCTTACATGTTTAATTCCTCTTGCCTATCTATTTATCACTGTAAATTATGCAGGATATTGGATGATCAAAAATGTTTATCTAAACCATGATGCAGCCGGTTATAGTATGTTAAATGGTGTCTTATCTATCATTATGTTAGTTTTAGGTGTCGTGATTTTAATATCAGCTATTAAGAAATGGATGGAATTGTGGAACACACCTAATTATAAGATTAATGTTAAAACTATCTAAATAAAAAGCAGATGGATCTGAGAATCATTTCTCAAATACCATCTGCTTTTTTTATTTATTTAATTACTTCTTTTCCACCCATATACGGACGAAGAACTTCAGGAATAATAACTGAGCCATCTGCCTGTTGGTAGTTTTCTAAAATTGCAGAAACCGTACGTCCAATTGCAAGACCAGAGCCGTTTAATGTATGAACAAATTCTGGTTTTCCTTTTGGATCACGTCTAAAGCGTATATTCGCTCTTCTTGCTTGGAACGCCTCAAAGTTACTACAAGAAGAAATTTCTTTGTATGCATCATAGCTTGGTAACCAAACTTCAATGTCATACGTTTTTGCAGAAGAAAATCCAATATCTCCAGCACATAATGTAATGACACGGTATGGTAACCCTAATAATTGAAGAACTTTTTCAGCTTGAGCAGTTAATTTTTCTAATTCAATATAAGAATCTTCAGGTTTTACAAAGCGCACTAGTTCAACTTTATTAAATTGATGCTGGCGGATTAATCCTCGTGTATCACGGCCAGCAGAACCTGCCTCAGAACGGAAACACGCGCTATATGCAGTATATGCAATCGGTAATTGAGTAGCATCAAGAATTTCGTCACGGTGATAGTTTGTTACAGGTACTTCTGCAGTAGGTACTAAGAAAAAGTCTTCTTTCTCGATACGGAATGCGTCTTCTTCAAATTTTGGTAATTGTCCTGTACCAATCATGCTAGCACGATTTACAAGGTTTGGAGGTAGTACTTCAGTGTATCCATGCTCCTCGGTATGTAGATCTAACATAAAGCTGATTAAAGCACGTTCAAGTCTAGCTCCTAAGCCTTTATAGAAAGTAAAACGGCTACCTGTTACTTTTGCTCCACGTTCGAAGTCTAAAATGTCTAAATCAACACCTAAGTCCCAATGTGCCTTTGGTTCAAAATCAAATGTACGAACTTCACCTATTCTACGAATTTCAACATTATCATCTTCTGTTAATCCAACTGGTACTGAATCACTAACTAAGTTTGGAATTGTAAATAAAATAGCATCTAGTTGTTCTTCTAAAGTTCTAATCTCTTCATCTAGAGCTTTAATTTTATCCCCAACTTCTCTCATCTCAACAATTAGTGCTTCTGCATCTTTTTTCTCACGCTTTAATACACTGATTTCTTGGCTAACTTCATTACGTCTGCTTTTTAAACCTTCAACCTGAACAAGTAGTTCTCTACGGTTTAAATCTAAGTCTTCAAATTTTTCGATATAGCTTATGTCTCCACCACGTAACTGAAGTTTTGCTTTAACATCTTCAAAATTACTACGTAATAATTTAATGTCTAACATTTTTAATTCCTCCTATTCTTTTATTGTCTAAAGGATAAAAATAAATACAAAAAAGCCCTCATCCCATAAAAGGGACGAGAGCTACCCGCGTTGCCACCCTAATTGAAGAATTAATAAATAATCCTTCCACCTTAGTATAGTTAACGGACTATAGTACCGGGGTCACTTACTAGCTGTACAGCATTCCGTAACCCACTCAAGAATGGATTCACAAGTCTTCATTATCGGTTTGCACCAACCACCGACTCTCTATAAATTTAGAACTTGCTACTATTTTCTTTCATCGCTTTAAACAATTTAAATTATATAATAATTTACTATAAGCTTTTACTTTTTTCAAGAGTTACATACTTAAATTTGCACTTTTTTCCTTAACCATCTCTACAAAGTAATTCATAAAACGGTAATCATTCGTTAATTCTGGATGGAAAGATGCTGCTAACATGTGATTTTGTCTAACTGCTACAATATTACCACCGTGTTCTGCAATAACCTCTGCATCACCTGATACGGAACGAATAAATGGTGCTCTGATAAATACAGCTGGGTAGTCTTCACATACACCTTTAATTGGAATATTTACTTCAAAACTATCCACTTGTCTACCATAAGCATTACGTTCGGCTACCATATCCATAACTCCTATATGCACCGTGTCATCATTTGCAATCTCTTTTGAAAGCAAGATCATACCTGCACATGTACCGAATGCTGGTAAACCATTTTCGATTTTCTCTTTTAATGGTTCTAATAACCCAACGTGATCAAGCAACTTACGCATTGCAGTGCTCTCTCCACCAGGTAATACAATACCATCAAGTCCATCTAAATGTTCTACACGTTTCACGATAACAGCTTCAGCACCACATGCTTTAATTGCATTTATATGTTCTTGAACTGCACCTTGTAATGCTAATACACCTATTTTCATAAATTCACCAACTTAAATGCTACGATCTTGCATACGATCTGCTGCAGCAAGTTGTCTCATATCGATACCTTTCATAGCAGGACCTAAGTTTTTAGAAAGGTTAGCGATTAATTCATAATCTTGATAGTGAGTAGTAGCTTGTACAATCGCACGAGCAAACTTCTCAGGGTTTTCTGACTTGAAGATACCAGATCCTACGAATACACCGTCAGCACCTAATTCCATCATTAAAGCTGCGTCTGCAGGTGTTGCTACTCCGCCAGCCGCAAAGTTAACAACTGGTAAACGACCAAGCTCTTTAATTTGAAGTAATAATTCGAATGGAGCGCCAAGATTTTTAGCTTCAACCATTAATTCATCACGAGATAAACCAACTACTTTGCGGATTTCTCCGTTAATTTGGCGTAAGTGACGTACTGCTTCTACAATGTTTCCAGTACCTGGCTCACCTTTTGTACGTAGCATAGATGCGCCTTCACCAATACGACGAAGTGCTTCACCTAAGTTACGGCAACCACAAACGAATGGAACAGTGTAATCTGATTTATTAATATGGAAGATATCATCTGCTGGAGATAATACTTCACTCTCATCGATGTAATCTACTCCCATTGCTTCTAAAACACGCGCTTCAACGATATGTCCAATACGAGCTTTAGCCATTACAGGAATACTAACAGCGTTAAGAATTTCCTCAGTAATACTTGTATCAGCCATACGAGCTACTCCACCAGCTGCACGAATGTCAGATGGTACCTTTTCTAATGCCATTACTGCTACTGCACCAGCAGCTTCTGCAATTTTAGCTTGCTCAGCATTTACTACGTCCATAATGACGCCGCCCTTTTGCATTTCTGCCATGCCGCGTTTCACACGTTCTGTTCCTGTTAAATTCATTGTTATGCCCCTCCATTATTAAAGCTTACTTGGTAACATTTTAGTATTTCTCTTCCCCTAGTTAAAGTTACCTTACTTTTATTTTACTGAAAAAATGACAACTTAACAATTACTGATATATTTATATAGAAATTTATTTAAATAAACCACCAATTCCGCTTATGATACTATCCCATAAATTCCCGAAAAATGATCCAATTCCTCTAAATGATAAAACTAACCAATTTGCTTTATCAACACTTTTATCGACTACTAAATCGTACGATTGATTATTAGTATTGATAAATCCTAAATCTTCATTCTTTGAAGATTTAACCACTATTTGTCCAACTTTTGTTCCTTTTTTAATTGGAGCTATGATATTGCCATCTTTATCAATTGATTTACCTGATAATTGGACTGTTGCTTTATAATTTTTAGCTTCACCGCGTTTTATAGCTAAAGTAACATCGTCTTTTGCTACTACTTTTACTTCTTTATCTTTACCTTTAACTACTTTTACTATTTTATTACCTTTTACTGTTTGACCTTTTGATACCAATGTAACTTTTTCGAAGTTACTGAAACCGTAATCCATTAATTTAGCCGTTTCACTAAATCTTGAGTTATAAGAATTTGCCCCCATTACAACTGTAATATAACGTTGACCATCTCTTTTAGCAGTTCCAGTAAAACAGAAGCCAGCTGAATCTGTTGAACCCGTTTTTAATCCATCCATACCTGGGTACTGAAATACTAGCCCTGGTAACATCCAGTTCCAGTTATCCATATTTACTGGATACTTTCCACCCTTTTGGAATGTTTTCTTTGGAATTGAAGAAGTCTGAAGCACTTCTGGATATGTTTTAATTAGATTATATGCTAATTTAGCAACACCGTTTGCTGACATAATATTTTCATCAGTAAGGGAAGTTCCTTCTGGTTGCATACCTTGTAAGTCTTTATTTACTAAACCAGTAGCATTAACAAACTTAACGTCTCCTAGGCCTAGTTTCTTTGCTTTATCGTTCATTAATTGGACGAAGTTTTTCTCTGATCCACCAATTTTTTCTGCTAGTGCAATTGTCGCACCGTTTGCTGAATAAATAGCAGCTGCTTCATATAGTTCTTTCACTGTATATTGACCACCTAATTCAAGTGGTACGTTAGATAATCCTGTGTTTTGAGAAATTTTATGAGCATAATCAGAAACAGTTACTTTATCGTCCCAAGAAATTTTCCCATTTTTTACTGCTTCATTAACTAGATATTCTGTCATCATTTTAGACATACTTGCAATCGGTAATGGAGCTTTTGAATTTTTTTCATATAATATTTTCCCTGAATTTGCATCAACTAAAATCGCAGCTTTAGCTTTAATGTCTAAAACGTCCTCTGCAGCAGCCGGTCGTAAATTCATTGGGATGATTACTGTTATCGCTAATGCTATTACGATTAGTTTCGTTAGTATTTTCTTTCCAATCACTTTTTTACCTCCAACCTTTAATCTCACTTGTACATTTTAACACAATTATTTCCCAAAAAATAGGCAACTACAATTTCTTGTAATTGCCCTAGGTACATTGCTTAAATTATTATAGTGAGTAATTTGGTGCTTCTTTTGTAATATGAACATCGTGTGGATGACTTTCACGTAAGCCAGCACCAGACATACGAATAAACTGTGCGTTATCTCTTAATTCATTTAGTGTAGCAGTACCACAGTAACCCATACCAGCTCTAATTCCACCAATTAGTTGGTGAACTGTATCAGCTAATGGGCCTTTATATGGAACACGTCCTTCGATACCTTCAGGAACTAGTTTTTTATTACCTTCTTGGAAATAACGATCTTTACTTCCTCTTTCCATTGCACCAACAGAACCCATACCACGGTATACTTTAAATTGTCTACCTTGGAAGATTTCTGTTTCACCAGGACTTTCTTGTACACCAGCAAACATACTACCTAACATAACAACATGTCCACCAGCTGCAAGAGCTTTAACGATATCACCAGAGTACTTAATACCGCCATCTGCAATAATAGGAACTCCGTACTCTCTAGCAACAGAAGCACAGTCATAAACTGCAGTTAGTTGAGGAACACCTACTCCAGCAACAACTCGAGTAGTACAGATCGAACCTGGTCCAATACCAACCTTAATGATATCTGCTCCAGCTTCAATAAGTTCTTTAGTTGCTTCACCTGTTGCAACATTACCAGCGATTATTGCTAACTCTGGGAATCTACTTCTAATTTCTTTTACTTTTTCAATTACGCCTTTAGAGTGACCATGTGCTGTATCAATTACAATTACATCGACATTTGCTTTCACTAACAACTCTACTCTTTGAAGTGCATCTTTTGTTACTCCTACAGCTGCACCTACAAGTAATCGTCCTTGTTGATCTTTCGCTGAGTTTGGAAACTCAATTACTTTTTCAATATCCTTAATTGTAATTAGGCCCTTTAAAGTACCGTCTCCATTAACTAGGGGTAGCTTTTCGATTTTATGTTTTTGAAGAATTTTTTCTGCTTCTGCAAGTGTAGTTCCAACAGGAGCAGTTATTAGATTTTCTTTTGTCATAACATCTGAAATAACAATTGAATAATCTTGAATAAAACGTAAATCACGATTTGTTAAAATACCTACTAATTTTCTATTCTCTGTATCATTTACGATTGGTACACCTGAAATACGATATTTACCCATTAAATATTCAGCGTCTGCTACTTTATGAGATGGTGTTAAGAAGAATGGATCATCAATTACACCACTTTCTGAACGCTTTACTTTGTCTACCTGTTCAGCTTGCTCTTCAATTGACATATTTTTGTGGATGATACCTAATCCACCTTGTCTAGCCATTGCAATAGCCATATCTGCTTCTGTAACTGTATCCATTCCTGCGCTGATTAATGGAATATTTAATTGAATTTTCTCAGTTAATCTCACACTCACATCAACTTGATTTGGAAGTACTTCAGATTTCGCTGGAACTAGTAATACATCATCAAAAGTAAGTCCTTCTTTTACGAATTTTGATTCCCACATAAAAAAGCCCCCCTATACACGTATAAATATTATTAGTAGATTAACAATAGGATAAAACACTGTCAAGGAAGTCAAATTATGTTTAAATATTCAGTTAATAAGGAGTCCCTCTCTTATGTTATACTCGTATAGTAATGTATGGGATGAGCTATGTTATTTTAGCTCTGCGCAGTATTCAAAAAACTATCTTCAAACAAAATATGAACGAACAAATTCCAAGGAACAAAAAACAAAGGCTTTCCGTAATGCTTATCCATTTTTATATTATATTGAGCATGGGAAGAGTTATTTTCATGCAGCTCAAAATTCTCAAATTAATGTAAAGCCTACATTACTGTTTTATGGGCTTGTTCAATTATTAAAGGCTTGCATCCTTACCGTAGATCCTGATTATCCGAGTACCACTGCAATCCTGGCTCATGGTGTTACCTCAAGAAAAATAAAAAAAGTAGGATACTCTTTTGTTGATGACGAAGTTAAAATCCAAAAAAATGGATTATTTACTCATGCTTCTAAAGTATTATTTAATCTAAATAATTTAGAAAACGAAAAGTTTACAATGCTTCAGCTTTTACAATCAATACCGGAATTAAATAAGGTCCTTAAAATTACCAAAAAAGGAAATTTATTTCTCCCGACTACTGTTGATCATGATGTAATTACTCTACCTGAACAAACTTTGTCATCCTATCATTTTACTTCAGAACGTTTTATTTCATTTCTTCAATCAAAGCAAGCTTCAATAGATATTGTAATTGTTGAACAGAATCAAAAGCAAATTAAAATTAAGTCAAATTTTCCTGATGAAATTTTAAATAAAGCACCATTTTATTTTAATATATTAAATGAAAGTTATTTTATAAAATCACAAAAGGAAGCGCTTTTATTATTACCTGAAATTCTTTACCACTATCTACTTTTATACAACTTGAGTATGATTTGTCGCTATGAAACTGACTGGTGGTGTGAACTTTTACAGACTTATTCAACTGATGATTATCCTTTAATAAACCAATTTTTAACAACAACAGAACAAAAAATTCCTTATTTAATTCATCGTTTTTTAACTACATAATAAACCAAAAAACATCAGCCTAATAGC
>NZ_NUHI01000061.1:0-1360 GCF_002575105.1 Bacillus sp. AFS053548
TGATGTTTTTTTGTGTTTAAACTTGGAAAGGTCAGTTCTTATCATGACTTTACAGATAAAAGATAATATCCGAAATCAAAAGACAAGCTTAAGAATCACCAACAACTTCGGATAAAAAGTTAAAATTAATAAAGTAAACAATAATATTAATGCTGGGCAAACACCCTTAATTATAAATCTACATAACCTAGTTTGAATGGAGGGAAAAAGATGAGAGGAAAAATACTCAATTACTATGCGGGTGGTAATACTGCAAAAGGGTTTTATAATCTCTACGACTCAGCTTTAGAGGATTTAGATAAACTATACATTCTAAAAGGTGGTCCAGGTACTGGGAAATCAACTTTAATGAAAACAATTGGAGAACTGATTGTAAATAAGGGAATCGATATTGAATATTTACATTGTTCTTCAGATACCAATTCAGTTGATGGCTTAATTATCCCGAAATTTCAAATAGGTATAGTAGACGGAACAGCACCACATGTAATTGAACCAAAAGCTCCAGGGGTTATTGAGGAATATGTGAATTTAGGTGTTGCTTGGGATTCTAAGAAATTGTCCTTACACAAGGAAGCAATACTAACACTAAATGATGAAATTTCTAAGAAGTTTCAAACAGCATATAAGACATTTGCGGCTTCATTAAGGGCTCATGATGAGATTGAAGAAATTTATATTTCCAATATGGACTTTTTAGAAGCTAATAAACTGACTGACGAATTGATAGCGCAATTTTATGGTAATGACAGTAATACTGAAAAAGACTCCAAAGTAAAACATAGATTTTTAGGTGCAGCAACTCCAAGTGGTGCGGTTGATTATATTCAAAATTTAACAGAAGAAATCGAAAAGCGATA
Organism: Bacillus sp. AFS053548; assembly: GCF_002575105.1. Lineage (NCBI taxonomy): Bacteria > Bacillati > Bacillota > Bacilli > Caryophanales > Bacillaceae > Bacillus > Bacillus sp. AFS053548. Next base: position 861 of record NZ_NUHI01000061.1, read on the forward strand.
TTTTATTAAAGGTAGAGCTGGTTCAGGTAAATCAACAATGTTAAAGAAAATAGCAGCTGCAGGGGAAGAACGAGGATTTGATGTAGAGATTTATCATTGTGGATTTGATCCTAACAGCCTTGATATGGTAATTATTCCGGAAAAAGGAATCGCGATTTTTGATAGTACTGCACCACATGAATATTTTCCTGATCGTGAAAATGATGAGATTATTGATATGTACGAAAGATGTATTACTCCAGGAACAGATGAAAAATACTCTACTGAAATAGAAAGAACAACAAAATCATATAAAGATAAAATGAAAGAAGCAATATCTTATCTGGCAGAAGCTAAAGTTCTTCGAGACGAATTGGAAGCAATCTATATTGGAGCTATGGACTTTGCAAAAGTTGAAAAAATCCAGAGCGAATTAATAGAAGAAATTGAAAGTATTATAAGTAATTAGCATTTTTAATTTGGAAAAGGGTGTAACCACATTAAAATGTACCCTATAGAGT
>NZ_NUHI01000062.1:0-3915 GCF_002575105.1 Bacillus sp. AFS053548
TATTAGGCTGATGTTTTTTTGCGTTATAAAAAAAATTTAAGAGCTGGTTTAAGAGGAAAAAATAATTTAGTTCATTCTTTATTCATATTTTAGTTGTAAATTTTAAAGGAAATGTAGATAAAAAAATAGTAAGTGTAAGGAGTAAAGATATGAAAGAAGAAACTAATTCAAATAAAAAAAGTGACTGGAGAAATTTTATCTCTTTAATAAAAAATGCCAATCCTCCTAAATGGTTGTTTGCAATAGGCGTACTATTAAGTGTAGCCACTACTTTAGTCGGGTTACTATTACCTTTGCTTACAAAGAAATTTGTAGATGGTTTTTCATTAGCATCCTTAAGTACAGGACAAATAACGGTTTTTGTAGCAGTACTAATCATACAGGCTATTTCATCAGCAGCTTCTATCTATCTGCTTAGTCGCGTAGGAAATACAGTTGTTGCCAATGTAAGACACCGATTGTGGAAGAAAATGATTGTACTTCCAATATCTTATTTCGATGAGACTCAGAGTGGAGATAATGTTAGTCGAGTTACGAATGATACATCTATTTTAAAGGGATTAATAACAGAACACATAACAAACTTTTTAACAGGAATCATTTCAATTATTGGATCTTTTATATTACTTCTAGTATTAGATTGGAGAATGACATTAGTAACTTTTAGTATTATACCTGTCATTGCACTAATATTTATCCCAATTGGACAACAAATGTCAAAATTATCAAAAGCAACCCAAGATGAGACAGCAAAATTCACATCATTAATAAGCCAAGTTTTTTCAGAAATTAGATTAGTAAAAGTTTCGAATGCAGAAACTACTGAAATTACTAATGGAAATAAGGGCATTAATAATTTATTATCATTCGGTATTAAGGAAGGAAAGTTACACTCTTTCATTGGACCAATTGTTTCTTTTGTATTGATGCTTATTTTAGTAGTTATTATTGGCTATGGTGGAGTCAGAGTCTCATCAGGTGCAATGACTGCAGGGGCTTTAGTGGCTTATATACTTTATTTATTCCAAATTATCTTCCCAGTAACACAAATTACACATTTCTTTACTGAGCTTCAAAAAACAAAAGGTGCTACTGAAAGAATGATCAGTATATTAGAACTTGATGAAGAAGATTATCAAACTGGAAAAGTTGAAGTTGATATGGATTTACCAATTAAGATTAATAAGTTGCATTTTGCATATAAGGAAGAAGAGATGTTAACAAATCTTAATTTTGTGATCCCTCCAGGTAAGGTAACAGCTATTGTAGGGCCAAGTGGAAGTGGAAAGACAACTTTATTTTCACTTATCGAACGATTTTACCTTCCAAAAAATGGAGAAATAACAATTGGAGATAATCCAATTAATAGTTTCAATTTAGAGAGTTGGAGAAAACAAATAGGTTATGTTGCACAAGAAAGTCCGCTAATTGTCGGTACAATTAGAAATAACATTTGTTATGGGATTAAAAGAGAGATATCTGATAAAGAATTGGCTTATGTATCGGGTATGGCATATGTAGATCAATTTGTTAATGATTTACCTGAAGGTTTTAATACAGAGGTTGGAGAAAGAGGTATAAAACTATCTGGTGGGCAAAGACAACGAATAGGTATTGCGAGAGCTTTACTAAGAAACCCTAAATTATTAATGTTGGATGAAGCAACTTCGAATCTCGATAGTAGATCAGAATTAGTTGTTCAAAATGCACTTTCCAATTTAATGAAAGGGAGAACTACTTTAATTATTGCTCATCGTCTTTCAACAGTTATAGATGCGGATCAAATTGTATTTTTAGATAAAGGAAAAATAACTGGTATCGGAACACATGAAGAATTATATAGTAACCATTTAATGTATAGAGAATTTGCAGATCAACAACTAAGAGTAAATAGTGCAGTGTAATTAAATTGAGGGAAGGTGTTTTTATGGCTAGTATTTTAATCGTAGACGATGATCCACATATTAGAAAACTATTAAATGTTTTACTTCGGGATGAGGGCTTTACTGTTTTTGAGGCTACAAATGGAATTGAAGCAATTAGTGTTTTTGAAGATAACAGAATAGATATGTTAATTATAGACATAATGATGCCTAAAATGGATGGGTTCGAGCTTTGTCGAGAAATACGTAATAATTATGATCTTCCAATAATTATGTTAACTGCAAAAGGTGAAACTGAACAGAAAGTTAGAGGGTTTAAATTAGGGACCGACGATTATATCGTAAAACCATTTGAACCAGTCGAATTAGTTGTCCGAGTAAAAGCTTTGTTAAGAAGATCAAAAATATCTTCTTCTAAAATAGTTCAAATAGGAAGTTTAGTAATAGACCACGGTAATTACAAAGTTCTAAATGACAATGAAGTAATCAATATGCCATTGAAAGAGTTAGAGCTTTTATATACTTTAGCAAGCTCTTTAGGTAGGACTTATTCCAGAGAACAATTAATTGAAAACATTTGGGGATTTGATTATGCAGGGGATGAAAGAACTGTAGATGTCCATATAAAGCGTTTGAGGGAAAGATTTCCCGAGAAAGAATTTGGTTTTAAAATTTCTACTGTATGGGGATTAGGGTATCGAATGGAGTTATTGAAATGAAAGTATTAAAAAAAATTAGAGATGTTATAGGAGCTATATTATTATTAACGACTGCAATAACGATAGGAAGCGTAATTGTTCACTATTCTACTATTTACTTTTATGAACATCATCTTACTAATTTATCAGACTTAACGAAACAAATCATAAATACTTTTTTAACTTTTCTATTACTAATGCTCGGAGGAGCTGTATTTGGTAGAATGTTTCATCATCCAAAGCAAATGAAAATGGTAAAAGAAATAATACAGGCAATTAGAAGTATTTCAAGAGGAGAGTTTAACGTATCAGTCGATCTTGAAAAATTCAGGAATGCATTTGGTGGTGAAATAGGACAGATAATAGATAGCTTTAACCATATGGCAAAAAATTTAGATCAAATGGAAAACATGCGGCAAGAGTTTATTTCTAACGTTTCACATGAAATTCAATCGCCTTTAACATCTATTAAAGGTTTTGCTAAAGTATTACAAAATGAGAGTTTACCATTAGAAGAGCGGAAGCAATATTTAAATATAATTGAGTATGAAAGTACAAGACTATCGAAGCTTAGCGATAATCTACTAAAGCTAACTTCACTAGAATCACAAAACCAGCCAATAGAACAGAACAGTTTTTCATTAAATAGCCAACTTATGTACTCATTGTTAAGCTGCGAACCTCAGATATTAGAAAAAAATATCAATATGCATGTTGATCTTGGTAAAATTGATTTTATTGGAGACGAGGCTCTTTTGAATCAGGTTTGGATGAATTTAATTACAAACAGTATAAAGTTTACTTCTAATAATGGTGATATATATATATCTGCTACACAAGATAATGACAAGGTAGTTATACAAATTCAAGATACTGGAATTGGTATTTCTGAAGAAGATCAAGTGCATATATTTGAAAGATTTTATAAAGCAGATAAATCAAGAGACAGAACAACCGGCGGAAATGGATTAGGTTTATCAATCGTAAAGAAAATTGTTGATATGCATAACGGAATAGTATATGTAAAAAGTGAGACCGGTAAAGGGTCATTATTTGTAGTAGAATTACCTGTAACAGCGGGGTAATTGTTTTTCATTATAGTAAATAGCGTTTAGCCAAGTTAACTATTCTTTAGCTATAATGAAAAACATTATCTTTTTTTATTATAAAGTTATTGCAATCATAAAAGAATAATGGTATATTATTAAACGTTGTCACATTAAATGGATAAATGAGGCAAGAAAATAATATAAAAAAGTTGTTGACCAAACAATCTTGGATGTGTTATTATTATATAAGTCGCTAAGAGATGAAGCGACAAAGTGAACTTTGAA
>NZ_NUHI01000063.1:0-1399 GCF_002575105.1 Bacillus sp. AFS053548
TAAAATGTACCCTATAGAGTAGACACTTGAAAAAGGTCACTTCTATGGGGTACTTTTTTATATAATGAAGAAAAATAGAAAATCGGGGAACGTATCATATGTCAAAAAAGCTCTTTTCTAATAAGGAAATAAAAATATTAAATGAAAATCCAAATGCTAAAGCTGTAAGTTCAAAAAGTATTACATACTCAGATGAATTTAAAAGGATTTTTGTAGCTGAAAATAAAAATGGAAAATTGCCTAGACAGATCTTTGAGGAAAATGGATTTGACGTTGAAATCATAGGTATTACTAGAATTAATAGAGCTGCCAATAGATGGCGTACATCATATAATGATTCTGGAGTTCTTGGACTTCGTGATACACGTAAAGGCAACTCTGGTAGACCAACTAATAAAGAGCTCACTTTAGAAGAAAAAAATGCTAAATTAGAAGCTCAAATCCAACTGTTAAAAGCTGAAAATGAATTACTAAAAAAGCTAGACATGCTGGAAAGGGGGATGAAGGTAATAGAGTAAAAGTACCAGCTGAACAAAAGTTTCGTTTAATTCGTTCAGTGATCGAAAAGTTTAAGTTTAAAAATATGATAAGCTTTCTATGTAAAATTTCAGGAGTCTCACGTTCAGGTTATTATAATTACTTCTCTTTCAGAGCTTCCGAAAGAAGAACACAATTTGAAAATAAAGACTCAAAAATAAAAGAAAATATACTTAAGGCTATCAAATTTAAAAAGCGTAAAAAAGGTGCTCGACAAATTAAAATGACGTTACAGAAGCGCTTCAATATTGTATATAACTTGAAGCGTATTCGAAGAATTATGAAGAAGTATAAGATTATCTGTCCAATCAGAAAGGCTAATCCTTATAAGAAGATGTTAAAAGCTACACAAGAACACTCTGTTTTACCGAACTTACTAAACCGTAATTTTAAACAGGGTACCCCAGGTAAGGCACTTCTTACTGATATTACTTATCTTTATTACGGAAACGGTCATAAGGCATACTTATCTACTATTTTAGATAGTTCCACAAATGAAATACTTGCCTATAATGTATCCAATCGACTTACATTGGATTTAGCGATAGATACCTTATTGAAATTAAAAAGAAACAGGCGTACCTTATTAGCTGAAGGTGCGTTTATTCACTCCGATCAGGGCTCACATTATACCAGCCCTACTTTTCAGAAACATGTAAAAAAACTAGGACTAAAACAATCAATGTCTAGGAGAGGGAATTGTTGGGATAACGCTCTTCAAGAGTCCTTTTTTGGTCATTTTAAAGATGAGGCTAATATAAAACAGTGTAATACTTTAGAAGAACTTAAGAAGGAAATAAGAAATTATATGAGCTACTATAACAATTATCGATATCAATGGAATTTAAAGAAGATGAGCCCT
>NZ_NUHI01000064.1:0-409 GCF_002575105.1 Bacillus sp. AFS053548
CATCCTTTTATAACGATAATGCGAAGTTGAAAGTAAAAGGAAAGAAAGTGTTGATTGAAAAGGTCGGTTGGGTTCTAATCTCTGAAGTTATATCAGATAAAAAATACTATAATCCCAGAATTAGCAATGATGGAAAATACTGGTATCTTTCTGTTGGAGTTGAAAAATCAAAACCAATCGTAGAATTGACAAATGTCTTACTTGGTATTGATGTGGGGATAAAAGATTTAGCCGTATGTTCAGATGGANNCATACTAAAAATCGAAAAGAAAATACAACACCTCTATAGAAGGTTGACGAATATCAGACTAAATCATCTTCATCAATCTACGAGCGAAATCGTGAAAACCAAACCTTATCGCATCGTAATGGAAGCTATAAACATCAAGGGAATGATGAAGAATAAGCA
>NZ_NUHI01000065.1:0-840 GCF_002575105.1 Bacillus sp. AFS053548
AAATTGTGATATTTTTATAAATTTTTATAAACTTAAATTAGCTGTTGTTAACCTTCTTTAAGCAATTGTAGAAAGAAAATTTTTCCCTAATTCTGTGCTTGGATTATTAAAAAACTCATTAACTGTACTCACTTCTACTAATTTACCGTCAATCAGTAACCCTACTCGATCAGCTATTTGTTGAACTAGATCCATATTATGTGTAACAAGAATAATCGTTAAATTTTCTTCTCTTTTTAAAGTTACTAGAAGCTCCTGAATATGTAGAGTCGATTGTGGATCTAATGCTGAAGTAATTTCATCACATAATAAAATAGTTGGTTTCATGGCTATTGCTCTTGCGATCGATACTCTTTGCTGTTGACCAATCGAAAGTGTTGAAGCATTCCGATCAAGTAATTTCGTCTCTAATCCTACTTTTTCTAATAAAGATTTCGCTACTCTTTTGGAATCTGTCTTATCATAGCTACCGTTTAATTTGATTCCAAACAAAATATTATCCTCAACGGTTCCTTCAAATAATGAAGGAGTTTGTAGGATCATTACTGCACTTTTTCTTAAACTTTGAGGTGTCATTTTGTATATTGATTGTCCATTTAAATGAATTTCACCTTTGCTAATCGACTGTAATCGATTTAATGTCCGAAGCAATGTCGATTTACCCGCACCTGAAGTTCCAATTAAGCAAAAAATTTCACCCTTATTCGTTTGAAAATTAATGTTTTTAAGGATCGAACTTCCTAGAATATCTACACTTATATTGTTAATTGATAAGGTCATTTTATTTCACCTCTTGCTAACTTAAATGAAAGGTGCCCTACTTTTGGACTTACCCCTGTC
>NZ_NUHI01000066.1:0-220 GCF_002575105.1 Bacillus sp. AFS053548
GCTTTCTGCTATGCGTAAGGCATCAGCCCTCTCGTTTTACTAACATTTCGAAGCTCAATCCCTTCAACCATTTGGCTTTCGGCCCGCAACCTAACTGTCTACGCTTAAAGACTAAAGTTACCTTTAGTCCTCCAAGACTCGCTACGAGTGAATGGCTAGTTCTTACTCGACGGGAATCCCACCCGCTATATGATACGACCTAGGCTCGGCCGCACACGCA
>NZ_NUHI01000067.1:0-1357 GCF_002575105.1 Bacillus sp. AFS053548
GGTGCATCCAAAAACTACCTTGGAGCAATGTATCGAAGAACAGCAGCACGAAAAGGTAGGAAAAGAGCAGGAATAGTAGTAGCACATGCCATGTTAAGAATCGCCTATTATCTTCTGACTAGGAAAGAAATGTACAGAGACTTAGGAGAAGATTATTATGACAAACAAAAAGAAGTATCAATGGTCCGTTATTCAGTTCGAAGACTTGAAAAATTAGGGTATTCCGTATCAATCGAAGAAGTCTCATAATCCATCAACCACTAATATTTTTTTACTGTTGGACGCTTTTTAAAAATAAAATAAAGACGTCTTCTTTAGGTATGCATTTTTTACATGAATACCGTAAGGTTTTTTCATGGTAGTGCGATAAAAAAGACCGCCGAAGCAGCCGATAGTTATTGAACTAACGCATTAGTTAGTTCAATAACCAAATCAGAAGTTTTTCCTTTTCATTTGAAAATTACCACAAAATAGAAAAAAATAGTTTCAAAATCATACATGATACTGTAATATCGATAAGGGCACCTAAAAAAAGAAAGGGTGCATAAAAGTGTATGGTATTATTCATTTCGAAGTATTTTTAATAACAGGAATTTTGTTAAATTTAATTCCAGGTGCAGATACGATGTATATCGTAGGTCGAAGTATTTCTCAAGGGAGAAAAGCAGGAGTATTTTCCGTTTTAGGAATCATTTCAGGCTCATTAATTCATACGCTTTTGGTTGCGTTTGGATTATCCCTTATACTATTAAAATCTGTTTTATTATTTAATACGATTAAGATTTTAGGTGTTATCTATTTGGTATACTTAGGGATACGTATGCTACTAGATAAATCAAATGCTGCGTTTCGAGCAACCGAAGTTGATAAATTAAATATACCCAAAGTATATGTGCAAGGTATTTTAACGAGCCTAACAAATCCCAAAGTATCTTTATTTTTTCTTTCGTTTCTTCCACAATTCATAGATACAAAGGCTTCTGGTCCGATTCCTTTTCTGATCTTAGGACTGACTTTTACAACAACAGGGTTGTTATGGTGTTTAATTGTTGCTTATTTTTCTTCTTATGTAACAAAGAAACTAAGAGGAAACCAGAAAATTGGAATGGTTTTAAACAAAGTAACTGGAATAATCTTTATTGGTATGGGGATTAAGCTACTTCAAATAAAAGCTCCTAACTAAACTTATTAAAAACCTGATGCCCCCTAAAATATATGAGTTTATGTCGGATAAAAATTATAAAGAATTCCTTCAGAAACGATATCTGAAGGAATTTTTTTATATTTGTTAAGCAACTAACGCATGCGTTCGTATTATAAGGTCAACCAGTTAAATTAAAATGTACCCTATGTAAAG
>NZ_NUHI01000068.1:0-981 GCF_002575105.1 Bacillus sp. AFS053548
GCATTTCTTTACAAAAAATTATACTTTTACCTTGAATATTGGCAGTTGAATTAATTATTTTAAAGTATTACCCAATAAGAATACCACCTGTCTTTTATCGGAATTAGCTACATTTATAATTTTCGAAATTAAAAAAATCAACAATATCGTATATGGATAATTATTTCAACAGGTACATCAAAAGTAGATCGAGAATTGTAGTGAAAATGTAGTAACCATAGAAGGCGGGTTAAGAACTTTACTAAATGAAAATTATTCTAAGAATCTTACAACAACGTTACAGGGCTGGGAATACAACTTGGAATGGCTTCTATAAGTTCAAAAAGAATTTTGCGTAAATGTGGACTATTGATCACGACATAGAAATTCTAACTTTCTTTATGAAGCTAAACCTAATTAACGCTGAATTACTTGAAATACCATTTTAAAACATTCGTGTACATGATTTTATTGATAGCTTGTTCATCAAATAGCTGTTGAATTAATTCAATATCTGCATATTCAAAAGGTCTTTTTGCTCTTGTAGATAAGCAAAACTGTACCAAACATCTCTTTTGCATCAATATAAGTTCACTATGCCATCCAACTAAATCCTAAACTCTTCTTGCAAAGTAATCGAGCTTAGATAAATCTTCTGAACCACCTGGTTTTATATTAGAACGTAATGCTTTTACCCCTTTTTCATTCAAGTTTATAATCACTTCGTCTGTTTCATTAAAAGATAATTGAGTTACACACCATCCACAATAACCTGGCAAGGTAATTGTGGATGGTTGTTACACCTTTAAATCGGTTTATCCATTGTTCCAAACATGAATGAAGACATTACCATTAACTTTTTGTAAGCTTGCTCGTTAAAAGAATATAGTTTTAAATGCAATGTTAAAAAAGAACCATGTGAATTGAAAGGTGCAGGCCAGATTAACTTAAATTGACATGAAACCTTATTTTCATTTTTAAACACAAAAAAACATCAGCCTA
>NZ_NUHI01000069.1:0-565 GCF_002575105.1 Bacillus sp. AFS053548
GCATTTCTTTACAAAAAATTAATAAAAGTTTTGTAATCTTTAGATACTATATATAGCTCCATTAAATGTTAGTGTTGATTTTAAGATGTATTAAAAGGAAGCACTCCAAATTGCCGCTTCACCTTCTTATTTCAATTAAAAACCTTCTCAATATTAGATTTGTCATAATCCAAAAATAACTGTCATTTCAAAAACAAAATGTTGTGAGTAATCAATCTTTAATACTGAGACAATCAATAAACTAAACCACCTAAGTAATTACAAGATACTTTGTAGCTACTCCTATAAGCGGTCTAAACATTATATCATTCGAGAATGTAGACCATTTACATTTTGAATATGAATGAAATTTTTTATTAAACGTTTCACTACGGTAGATAGAATGCGATGACTTTTTTCCCATTTTCTTTATCGTATCATATCCTCCAACACAAACTTAATCGTGTCATCTGACTTTTGATCATTACTTGATTTCTATTTAATAAGTAAAATTTTGAATAAATCTATCGTTTTCATATTCCAACACAAAAAAACATCAGCCTATTAGCTGATGTTTTTGGTTACC
>NZ_NUHI01000070.1:0-283 GCF_002575105.1 Bacillus sp. AFS053548
CGGGAAATATTGGTATCTTTCTGTAGGGATTGAAGAATCAAAACCAATTGTTGAACTGACAAATGTCTCACTTGGAATTGATGTAGGAATTAAAGAATTAGCCGTTTGTTCAGATGGCAATAGGAAGAAAAATATTAACAAAACAAGCACTGTGAGAAGGGCAGAGAAACGTCTACGTAGGTTGCAACGTCAAATTTCTCGTAAGTATGAAATGAATAAGGAGGGAAACCGTTTCGTCAAAACAAGCAACATTATAAAAATCGAGAAGAAAATACAACACCTC